>CAKZNX010000134.1 GCA_937132045.1 uncultured bacterium | reverse complement strand
TGCCTTGGGGGCAGGCTCGCAATGACACGGTGCCCACGTGTCATTGCGAGGAGCGAAGCGACGAAGCAATCCCCTGCGCTTCACAACAACACGAAGGGGATTGCTGCGCCTGCCTTGGGGGCAGGCTCGCAATGACACGGTGCCCACGTGTCATTGCGAGGAGCGAAGCGACGAAGCAATCCCCTGCACCTGCTGTAAGCGATGACACCGGCTCAACAGCCTGAACATCAAAATGCCTTAAAGAAGTTTCCTGCGCCAACTCCTCTTCATCCACACTTCTCGCATGGTTTGGCAACTTGTGGTGGGCATGTTGTGTCTGCACGTGTGGTGAGGTGCGTTTGTGATGGTGGGTCAGGTTCGTCACAACGGGGAGTGGCGCCACTTTGACCCGTTTGGCACGACTGGGGTGATTACGAACGGATCAGCATCAGTGGTCAGCAACAACCTGAATGACCTGTTCGGGGTGTTGCGCTACCAGCAGGGCAACGCCGAGACGCCGTGGAGGTGGCAACAGAATGGAGAGGAGGATCTGTATTGGGCAAGGTGGCGTGCAAACACGGAATATGACGGCGAGCGATGAATGAAATGAGCCTCTTCCCTCCTGAGGTACCGTGGGTAATCGCACTGGTCCACGTCATTCCCGTCGCGATACTGGGCTACATCTGGTTAGTGATGGTGCCTGACCTCAGCGCGCTGTCCGACGAATACCTGCGCGGGCTCCTGGTGGCGATCATTCCCGCGTCTGCAGGATACGTGTGGCTCAGAGTATTGAGAGGCTTCAGGTTATCGTTTGATACTGCGTCCGGTAGTTTGACGCAGAGAATAGCCCGTTGGGTCAACTTGGCGGTGGCGATAGCCTGCGTGGCTGAACTTACCTCATGGTGGTTTAACAAACGAGGGCGATAGACCGACGACCGGGCAGATCCGACACGGAGCATCCGCCCTCAAACGGAGCCGGCTCGTGTCAGCCAACCTTTTACAACGACACCACAGTTCGTCATCCACAAATGGAACGCCGATACGCCCAGCATGAAGTGGCTGCGGGGCAAGTCTCTCACCAGAGGGAGCACGCCGGTAACCCCGACCGCAAAGCGCAGGCAGGATACGCTGGCATCGGGGCGTATAAAATGGCAGAACCCGCTACTAGCAGGGAGGTCCCCATGCCGCAACCGGATGTCTGTAAACAGTTTCTGGTCTCCTTCTGGTGCGCTCCACCGGAAGAGGAGACCAGTCTGGAGCGCTATCGTGAGATCGCGGAATGCGGATTCAACGTGGCGCTTCCTCCGTGCGGAGCCTGGAGTGTGGACCTGAACCGGCGCATCCTGGACCTGTGCCAGCAGACGGGCATGAAAGCCATCATCGGCGACGGCAGGGTGACGGCGAAATCGCCGAATGACCCAGACTTCGCACGAAATCTCGACGCGGTGCTGACGGACTACGCGCATCATCCGGCGCTTGGAGGATACTTTCTGGTGGACGAGCCCAACGCCTCCGCCTTTCCCCTGCTGGGCGCGGTGAACCGATACCTTCTGCAGAAAGACCCCAAACGTCTGCCCTATGTGAATCTGTTCCCCAACTATGCCAGCGAGGCGCAGCTGGGCACTCCCACCTACGATGAGCATGTATCACGCTACATTAGAGAGGTGCAACCCGCGCTGGTAAGCTGGGATCACTACGCGCTATTTGAGAACGACGAACGCGACATCTACTTTGAAAATCTGGAGATTGTGCGACGCCACTGTTTGCAGGCGAAACTGGCCTGGGTGCAGATTGTCTTGAGCGTTCCGCACGGTCCATACCGCGACCCCAACGAGGTCGACCTGCACTGGCAGGCATATACCACGCTGGCTTACGGAGCGACGGGCATTCTGTGGTTCACCTACTGGACGCCGCCGTACGACGCGCAATGGCGCTGGCGCAATGCGATCATCAACGAGAAGGGATTGCCCTCCTCCAAATACACCATCCTGAAAGACCTGCATGCACGCATTCGGGCGCTTGCCCCGGTGCAGATGCGTTTGCGCAGCCTGGGCGTGTACCACACCCCACCCGTGCCGAAAGGAGCAACCGCTTTGGACAGCCGGTCGCCGGTAAAGCAGTGCGACACCGAGGAAGTGCTCATTGGCTGGTTGCGCGATGCACAGCGCCGGGACTATCTGTGGGTGGTGAATCGTTCGTTCCGCGAGAGGCGACGGGTAGCACTGCGGTTGCGACCCGGCGTCCGCGAGGTGGGCGAGGTCGATCAGGTGGACGGGCTGGTTCGTCCTGTCCGCTACGCGGCATCAAGCCACATCCTGCATACCACTCTGTCGCCGGGCGCAGGCAGACTGTTCCTACCGGTGTGAACGGGGCGACGCCTGCGGTACAATAGTTACCGCAGAGAGCACGGAAGTGAGGGAGGCAAAAGATGTCGTCGTTTCTGGGGTTGCCCGTGGACTGTTCCGGGCTATCGGAGCCGATGTGCGAAGACATCTCGTTTGTGGATCAGGTGCTGGGCGAGATTCTGAAAGAGCAGGAGGGCGAACGCCTGCTGGAGGTGGCACGCCAGCTTTACGAGGAGCCAGAAACCGAAGACCCGCTCAGCCTGATGGAGCGCATTCCGGAGCTGAAGGACCCGCTGTTTGTTCGCCGACTGCTGAGAGCGTACACGGTGCTGTTCCAGCTGCTGAACACGGTGGAACAGAAGGAAATCGTGCGGGTGAACCGCGAGCGTCAGATGCAGGCGACCGGAGTGCCGCGCCCGGAATCCATACGCGATGCCGTCTTCCGCCTGAAAGAGAGCGGTATGACCGCCGAGCAGATGCGGGAGCTGCTGTATCGCCTCGATATCTGCCCGACCATCACCGCACACCCCACCGAAGCGCGTCGGCGCTCCGTTCTGGACAAACTGTACCGTATCGCCGAGCACCTTGCCGAGCGTACACTGCCTCCCACAGCGCCCCGGCTCGACCTGCCTTTGAACACCATGGGCATGGCGGAAAGCAACCTGCGCCGTACGCTCGTCGCCCTGTGGCAGACCGATGAGTTCGCCTCGGCTGCCGTCACGCCACAGGATGAGGTGCGCAACGCGCTATACTTCTTCCAGCATACCATCCTGAACGTCGTACCGTGGTTGATCGACGACCTGCGCTCGGCGCTGAAGGCGGCGTATCCGGAAGCTACCTTCGATATACCTCCCTTCATCCGGTATCGCTCGTGGGTGGGAGGCGACCGCGACGGCAACCCCAAGGTGACGCCCGAAGTGACCTGGTGGACGCTGCTGATGCACAAGCGACTGGTTCTGCAACACTATTGGCGCACGGTGCGCGAGCTGCGTCGGGAGCTGACGCAGAGCACCCGGCTGATACCCGCCAGCGAGGAGCTGTTGCTGTCGCTGGAAGAAGATCGCGACAACATCGCCCTGCCGGCGCACATCCTGCGTCGGCACCTGCGCGAGCCTTACGCGCTGAAGCTCTGCTTCATCGAGGTGCGCCTGAAAGCCACCCTGCGGCACCTGGCGGCACTGACCGACTTCCACGCGGAGGGTCCCTCCTTCGTGGCGCACTTCCCCGCCTATGCCAGCAGTCAGGAGCTGATTGCCGACCTCACCCTCATGCAGCAGAGCCTGCGCGAGAACCGCTCCAGTGCTCTGGCAGACGAGGGTCCGCTGGCGAATATGGTCACGCAGGTGCGGGCGTTCGGTTTCCACTTGGCGACCCTCGACATCCGTCAGCACAGCGATGAACACGCTCGGGCAGTGGACGAGATGCTGGCAGCGGCTCAGGCTGTGCCTGCTGGCAAACGCTACACCGATCTGCCGGAGGAGGAGAAGGTGCGGTTGCTCACGCGCGAGCTGTGCAGCACACGCCCGCTTCTGCCGCGCGAGTGGAGTGGTTCCGCGCACACCCAGTCCGTTCTGCAGGTGTTCGAGGTGATGAAACATGCCCTGCGCTATATCTCACCGGAGTCGGTGAAGGCATACATCATCTCAATGACCCATGGCATCAGCGACATGCTGGAGGTACTCCTGCTGGCGAAGGAAGCGGGGCTGGTGCGCTGGAACGATGGGCACATGGAGAGCGACATCGACGTGGTGCCACTCTTCGAGACCATCCACGACCTCGGCACCTGCCATACGCTGATGAAGAATGTGTTCGCCAATCGCGCGTACAAGCATCACCTGCGCGCACGGGACAACTTCCAGGAGATCATGCTTGGATACTCTGATAGCAGTAAGGACGGCGGGTATCTGGCGGCAAACTGGTCACTGCACGAGACGCAGGGGCGACTGGCGCAAACCTGCCGGAAGGCTGGCGTGGATTTCCGGCTGTTCCACGGACGCGGGGGCACCATCGGGCGCGGAGGTGGGCGCGCCAATCAGGCGATTCTGTCGCAACCGCCGGGCAGCATGAACGGGCGCATCCGTTTCACCGAACAGGGTGAGGTGGTCTCGTTCCGTTACGGTCTGGTGCCCATTGCGCACCGGCATCTGGAGCAGATTGCCAATGCGGTGCTTCTGGCAACCGCCGGGCACAGCCACACCCGTCTGCCAAACCGCTGGTATACCAGCATGCGCGAGCTTGCCCAGCACTCCCTGCGGGTGTACCGGTCGCTGGTGTACGAGGATCCGGGCTTCTGGGCGTTCTACACGCAGGCGACGCCCATCTCGCACATCAGCCGCCTGCCGATAGCCTCGCGCCCAGTGTTCCGCCCAAAGGGCGACTCGGTGGGGCTGGAGAGTCTGCGTGCCATCCCGTGGGTGTTCGCGTGGGTGCAAAGCCGGTACGTGATACCCGGCTGGTACGGCATGGGCAGTGCACTGGAGTGGTTTGGCTCGCAATCGCCGGAGAATGTGGCTCTGCTGCAGGAGATGTACCGGAAGTGGTCGTTCTTCCGCATGGTGATCGACAACGCGCAGCTGGAGCTGGTGCGTGCCCACCTGCCCACGGCGAGGCTGTATGCGTCGCGGGTGCATCCGTGGGAGCTGGGTCAGCGCCTGCACTCCGTGATCGAGCAGGAGTACTGCCGCAGCGCGCAGTGGATACTTCGCATCACCGGGCAGACGGAGCTGATGCAGAACTCGCGGGTGGTGAGCCGGATGGTGAAGCTGCGCAACCCCGCGGTGATGCCGCTGAGCAAACTGCAGCTGGCTTTGCTGGACAGGTGGGACAAGCAGGCACAGCGCGAGGAGGAAAGCCTTTGGCACGACGCCATCCTGCTGAGTATTGCAGGCATCGCAGCGGCAATGCAGAGCACCGGATAAGAAAAACGCGGCGCCACACCCGGCGCCGCCATTCACAGGTCTAAGAGGTGTTCGTTTTCTGCCCGACTACTGGGTAGAGGTCTCGGCCGGTTGGGTCGCCGCGGGCTTGCTCTTGGGGTCGCCCGGGTTGGTCGCCGCCTTGAGCTCATCGCCGTTGGACACGCCGTCCTTATCCGAGTCGAGCTTCTCGATAGATTTCAGGATATCGACGGTCAAATCCTTCGTCTTCTTCTCCTGCATCGCCTTCTGGACATCCTTGCCATAGACGTTGAGCTCCTTGCCCTTCACGTGACAGACAGCACACTTCGCCTTCTCCAAGTCACTGCCTTTTGGAGCGGGATAGGTCTTGTTGAACAGCACCTGCATCTTCGGTCCTGCCAGCGCGCTCACGATCAAACCCAGCGCAAGCAGAGTGGTCACCAGCAGTTTGCTTCCTTTCATCCGGTTCTTCCTCCTGTGTTGTATCGTTTTCAGGTGTTGGCGTCAGGCTTACTTGCCCGCAGGTTTGCTCTTCGAGTCGGCGGGCAGAGTGCCAGCCTTCAGCTCATCGCCGTTAGATACGCCATCCTTGTCCGAGTCGAGATTTTCGACGGATTTCATGATGTCGGCGGTCAAATCCTTCGTTTTCCTGTCCTTCATCGCTTTGTCCAGGTCTTTGCCGTAAGCATTCAGCTCTTTACCCTTCACATGGCAGGTTACGCACTTCGCCTTGCCCAGTGCGCTGTCCTTCGGTGAAGGATAGGTCTTCATAAACGTCACAAGGTGCTTGGGTGTGGCGAGTGCGCCCATCATCAGAGCGAACACCAGCGCCGTAATCAGCAACAATCTGCACTGCATTCGGTGATGTCCTCCTTCACGCAGGTGAAGCATTTACTTCCATTATACAGCTGACTTCCGTCTACTTCCCACAGTTACGGCGAGTTTGCCCAGTGGAGCCAAGGCTGCAAGGTGAGGTGCGCTTCAGAACGGCGGACGAGCGACCCAATATTTAGCAATTCTACGGATTGTTCCAGCGTAAAACGCTTCCGAAAGGTGTACGGTTCGGGTATAATCGAGACGCGCCCGACGGCTATTCACCTGCGTCGGGATGCGGGGAGGAACGATTGATGAAACGCGAACGATATGAAGAAGGCAAATTCGAAGAGTTCCAGCCGCCGGAGACCTCCCTGCGTGCACTGACGTTACTTGACGAAATCCTCCGCGCTCGTCCACCGCAGGATGCTCGGCTCCTCAACTACCTGCTGTTGCTGCGTCATCAGCTGGAGGTGGACGAGAAGCAGTTTCAGGAGGCGCAGAAGGCACTGCAGGAGTATGAGCAGGTCTATGAAAAGCTCACCTCTCCGGCAAACCGGATTGGCGTGTATCTGGGTGCGCCAGCTGACGGTATTGCGATCATCGCAGTCGGTGATACCGAGTACTATGCGAACATCGATCCCAAACTGGATGCCAGCAACCTGCAGGTGGGTACCCGCGTGCGCATCAACGAGGCGTTTGCGGTGGTAGGTGACCTTGGCTATCATCCGCAGGGTCCCATCGTGAAGGTCCAGGAAGTTCTGGAGGACGGGCGCTTGCGCGTGGCGTCCGACCCGCAGGGCATGTCGGGTCGGCTGGTGCTGCGCGGACAGGAACTGACCGACGTGACCATCAAGCCCGGCGACGAGGTGCGCATGGAGCCGAACCTGAAGGTGGCTCTGGAGCACTTCGCTCAGCGCGAGGCACGAGACTACTACTTCGAGGAAGTGCCGGAGATACCCTGGAGCGCCATTGGCGGGCAGGAAGAAGCCATCCGCGTCATCCGCGATACCATCGAACTGCCCCTGCTCCATCCCGAGCTGTTCCGCAAGTTCGAGAAGCAGCCCCTCAAGGGTATCCTGCTCTACGGTCCGCCCGGCTGTGGCAAGACGCTCATCGGCAAAGCCACCGCCTACAACCTCACGCAGGAGTATCGCAAGCAGACGCACCGCGATGTGAAAGAGTACTTCATGTACATCAGTGGTCCGAAGATACTGAACATGTGGCTGGGCGAGAGCGAGCGCATGGTGCGCGAAATCTTCGCCGCCGCCCGCGAGAAGGCACGCGAGGGGAACCTGGTGTTCATCTTCATCGATGAAGCCGAGTCCATCCTGCGCGTACGCAACTCCGGCAGGTTCACGCATATCTCCAACACGGTGGTGCCGCAGTTCTGTGCGGAGATGGACGGGCTGGTGTCGCTGGAGAACGTGGTGGTGATGCTCACATCCAACCGCCCCGACTACATCGACCCTGCCATCCTGCGCCCGGGACGCATCGACCGCCGGGTGAAGGTCTCTCGCCCCGACAGGCGCGCATCGCGGGACATCCTGGCAATCTACCTGCATCCCAACATCCCGCTCGACCCGGCTACCGTCCACGAGCATGGCTCGCAGGAAGCAGCACGTGAGGCTCTGCTGGATGGCGCCATCGAGTATCTGTGGCGCAAGAGCGCCGAGACCGAGTTCGTGCAGGTGTACCTGCGCAACGGCTCGGTGGAGACCCTGTACTGGCGCGACCTGGTGAGCGGCGCCCTGCTGAAGTCGGTGGTGGACCGCGCCAAGGACTACGCCATCAAGCGTGCCATCGAGTGCGGCGAGGACAGCGGAATCTCCCTGCCTGACCTCCAGCAAGCCATCCGCATGGAGTACAAGGAGAGCGAAATCTTCCCGAAGTCGGACTCGCAGGAGGACTGGCTGAAGCTGCTGGACTACGAGCCGGACAATGTGGCAGACGTGCGCCCGATCCGTCCGCAGGACCGCGAGCGGCAGTCTGTCAGCAAACGAAACATCGTGTAGGCGGAGCGTCATGCAGCGTCTCATAGGGCTCGAGACCGAATACGGACTGTACATTGAGGGGAAGAACCCTTCCGAACTGGTTTTCGAGGCGGCGGAGGTGGTGCGCTGTTACACCGCCTCCCCCTTCGTTACCGGCTGGGACTATCGGCGGGAAGACCCTCGTAAGGACGCGCGCGGCTTCCACGTGGAGTATCTGCAGACCGACCCCGTGGACGCCCAGTACGACGCGGAAGGAACCTCCAGCGCCAACCTTTCCGGGGAGACGCGCAGTGACCGCGTACTGTCCAACGGCGCGCGCCTGTACAACGACCACGGACACCCCGAGTACTCCACCCCCGAGTGTATCAGCCTGCGCGAGCTGGTGGCGCAGGATCGGGCGGGCGAGCGCATCGTGTGGTCGTGTGCGCAGGAGTACATAAAGCGCACCGGGCTGAAGGTGCACATCTACAAGAACAACACCGACTTTCACGGCGCCAGCTACGGCTGTCACGAGGGCTATCTGATGCGCCGTACCGTGCCCTTCGACACCGTCATCCGCGCGATGATGCCCTTCTTTGTGACGCGCATCCTGTATGCCGGCGCGGGCAAAGTGGGCGTGGAGACACCGGGCGTGTTTGGCGACGTGCCCTACCAGCTCTCTCAGCGGGCGGATTTCTACTCGGTGGAGGCGAGTGTGGACACGCTGTACCAGCGCCCCATCATCAACACACGCGATGAACCGCACGCCACCCCATCGCGCTACAGGCGATTGCACGTCATCTGTGGGGACGCCAACATGAGCGAATACGTCACCGCACTGAAGGTGGGCACGACCCGCCTGGTGACAGAGATGGTCGACGCGGGCTGGCAACCGGGTATCGCCATCCGCAATCCGGTGGAGACCGCTCGCCGCCTGTCGCGTGACCCCGAATGGAAGTGGGAGGTGGAGCTGGAGGATGGGCGCACGATGCCCGCGATCGAGGTTCAGCGCCTGTACCTTCGGGAGGCGCAGTCGCGCTTTGCCCATGCCGACACGGAAACGCAGTGGCTGTTGATGGCTTGGGAGAGCACGCTGGACGCTCTGGAGCGCGACCCGCAGGAACTGCACGACAGCCTCGACTGGGTGGCGAAACGCCTCCTGCTGGAGCAGTTCATCGAAAGTGAAGGCGTGTCGTGGCGAGAGCCTCTTGTGCAAAGTCTCGATTTGGCTTATCATAGTATAGACCCGCAGGACGGTTTGTTCGCGGGACTGGAACAAATGGGGGCGGTCAGGCGCGTAGTAACGGATAAGGACATCGAGCGCGCCATGTGTCACCCGCCTGCCAGCACCCGCGCATGGGTGCGCGGCACGCTGATAGAGCGTTACACCCAGTCGGTCAGCGCGGTCACGTGGAGCCGAATCGTGCTCAGCTTCGGCGAGCAGGTGGTGGGTCTCGACCTGCGCGACTGGGTGACGCAGCGAGTGTCGCAAAAGGTGCAGAAACTGGCAAAGGCGCACAACCTCACCGAGTTTGTCAACACCTTTCGCGAGTTGCACGCCTCGCGCAAAGCAGAAGCAGAAGGAGGGAACCAGCCATGCAGTGGCGAGCAGACGACCGATTGACCCGGACCATCCCTTCCGACCCGATCACCCGCAAAGGCGGCGAGGAGGGCGGTCCCACCACGCCGAAGGTGAACCGACCGGACGTGAACGACCTCTTGAAGCGGATGAAGCGGGTAGACCCCGACCAGGCGCGGCGCTATCGTCAGCGCAGTGGAGAGTAACCTGTGGGTGAGCGTTTGTCGGCAAATACCAGCGGCGATTTCATGACCCTGTTGCGGTCGCGCGGGCTGTGGCGCGAGCCGGATGCCGTCACCGCGGAACCGGTGCGCAATCCGCTGACGGAAGTGCATGGCACCACCGTCATCGCGCTGAAGTACCGCGAGGGCGTGCTGAACGTGGGCGACCGGCGTGCTACGGCAGCGAACGCCATCATGTACGACCGCGCCGAGAAGATCTTGCCGCTGGACGATTACACCCTGATCGCCATTGCCGGTTCGTATGCCCGCGCGATGGAGATCGTGCGCTACCTGCAGCATTCGTTCAAGTATTACGCGCGCACCCAGCTGCAGGAGATGAGCCTGGAAGGCAAGCTGGCGGAGGTATCGCGTGCGCTGGCGGGCAACCTCAGCCTTGCCCTGCAGGGCATCGGGCTGTTTATCCCGGTGGTGTCGGCGTACGATGTGGACCGCAGCGAAGGGCGCATCTTCTTCTACGATGGAATGGGCGCGCGGTTCGAAAGCGTGGAGTTCGGAGCGGCAGGCTCCGGCTCGGAGCGCATTCGGGGCGTGTTCGACTACATCATCAAGACGAAGGGACCCTTCCACGAGATGACGCTGGAGGAGGCATTGCGCGAGTCGATGCTGTTGCTGGACATCGCCGCCGACCTCGACTCGGCGACGGCGGGCATCGAGAAGGTACTGCCTGTTGCGCGAGCGGTAACGGCGGACGGCATTCTGGAGATACCCGAAGAGCAGTTAGCCGAAATCAAGCAGAGCCTGAAGCGGTAAACCGCCCTTCGCACACTTGATAACATCAGGAAGAACCAAGCGATGGTGTATACCCCCTACGATTTCAACGAGAGCGTGCGTCACCGCACAGAGTACATCGAGGAGCGCCTGCGGGACGGTAGCCCGGTCGCCGGCATCAGCTACGATGGCGGGGTGCTGCTGCTGAGCCTGCGCCGTACCCAGCGCAAAATCTTCGAGATTTACGACCGGCTGATGTTCGCGGGGCTGGGCAACCAGAGCGACCTGGAGATTATCCGCGTGGGCGCCATCGACTTCGCCCATCAGGAGGGTTATGCCCGAAGCCCCGACGACGTGACCATCCAGCGCGTGGTGGGCTTTGCCATCAGTCCGGGCGTGAAGCGTGCCTTCGGTGACGTGCTGAACGCGCCGTTTGTGGTGCGTGCGCTGTTCGCCGAGATGGGCAGGAAACCCGAAGACGACCTCTTTTACACGCTGAACTACGACGGCGAGTTCGTGTCGTTGAACTGGGCAGCGGCGGTAGCGGGCACTCCCGAAGCGGAAGAACAGATGATCCGGCAGCTGGTGCCGGAGGACGCTGACGGTGCTCCCGACCTGCAGACGGCACTTGAGCGCGCCCTGCGTGCGTGGGCGGTGGGCAGACTGTGGGCGGTCGAGGTGCATCGGGAAGAGGAAGAAGACGATACTCTGACCGACGAACGCATCCGCACCTTCCTGCACGAGCAGCTGGAAGACCTGCAGGTGGAAGCGGGCGTGCTGGATCGCCTCACCAAACGCGAACGCAAGTTCCGCCTGCTGAAGGACTCGGAGGTTCAGCCCGTTCTGGAACGCATCTAGACCCCTGCTCTCCTCTGGCGGGGAGAGCCACCGGCAAAAGTGGAGCCATGACGGAGGTGCAGGTGCATGGAAAACCGCATTTTCGGCATTGAAACCGAGTTCGGATGTCTCGTGAGAGATGATAGCGTGGGCAGACTCGAGCGGGTGGTGGAGAAAATCAAGGACTGCGTGTTCTACCGCCTGCGGCGGGGATTGATCGACCTGCACAGCCGGGACTTCGCCTTCGAACCGGCTCGCGGTGGAGGGTTCCTCGTCAACGGCGGACGCCTGTACATCGACGCCGTGGGCGACCACGAGGAGTACGCCACGCCGGAATGCTCGCGCCTCGCCGACCTGGTGGCGCACGAGAAAGCCGGTCACCGTATCCTGCAGGAGGCGCTGGCAATGCTGGGATGGCAGGAGAAGGTCGCCTTCTACAATAACGCGGTCGACCACTTCGGCGGGCACACCTTCGGCTGCCACGAGAACTACCTGGTGAGCATCGAAGACCGCTACTTCCTCGAATCGCTGTACAACCTCCTGCCCTTCCTGGTGACGCGCCAGATTTTTGCCGGAACCGGACGGGTAGGCGGACACCGCCTGAACTACACCGACTTCTCGAACAACATCATGGACCTCGGCGAGCACGAGATGGACTACGTGTGGGTGAGCCGGTTCTACGCGGTGGAGATCGACCCCACTGTGGACTTCCAGCTGTCTCAGCGCGCCGACCACATCGTCAAGACCATCTCGTCGCGTGTGCGCTTCAACCGCGCCATCATCAACCCGAAGTGGGATAGCTACTACTCGTACAACAGTATGCACCGGCTGCACATCCTGTTCGGCGAGGGCAACATGAGCGAGTATGCCACCGCGCTGAAAATCGGCAGCACCAGCCTGGTGCTTGACCTGCTGGAGCGCAACCTGATCAAGCCCGATGTGCGCCTGGCAGACCCGCTGGAAGCGCTGCGCCACATCAGCCGGGACCCCAGCTGGCGGTGGATTGTGCGCCGGTACGACGGCTCCACCATCAGCGCGATAGACCTTCAGCGCATCTACCTGCAGCAGGCGCAGGAGCACCTCGCCGGACGCGACAGCGATACCGACTGGGTATTGCAGGAGTGGGAGTTCGTGCTGGACGCGCTGGAGCTGGACCCCATGAGCCTGGACGACCGGCTGGACTGGGTGGCGAAGCGCAAACTGCTGGACGCCTTTCGCCAGCAGGAGGGCTTGAGCTGGCACGATGACGTCATGTTCAGCCTGGATATGGAGTACCACAACACCGACCCGCGCCGAGGGCTGTATTACGGGCTGGCAGAGGCGGGCTTGATGCAACGCTTCGTCACCGACGAAGACATCCAGAACGCCACCACCACTGCCCCCGATAACACGCGCGCGTATGGGCGAAGTCGCGCCATCCAGCACCTGCTGGCGTCGCGCAACCGCGCCTACATCGTGGACTGGGACATGGTGTATGTGGACAAGGGGCGCCAGCTGGAACTGCGCAACCCCTTCCGCACCTACGAGAAGGAAGCCGAGCGCTTTATCCGCAGCCTGTAGCCGGGCGGTGGCGAACCTAACCCCCAGCCCCTTCTCTGCGAGGGAAGGGGTGTGTGCTCAAATGCTCTGGGGAACCTAACCCCCAACCCCTTCCCCGCCAGCGAAGCGCAGCAACTCCTCTCCCCGCGTCGGGGAGAGGACGGGACAGGGGTTCTGAACTTCAACCCGTTGCGTCGAACAGCCGCAGCTCGCTACTTGTTGTCTCCGCCGAGCATGTTGAATATCCACATGAAGAACAGCACGGGCAGGAAGAAGATGAACGCAATCGCCTCCAGCAAAGTCATGCTTCCAAACAGGAACAGCAGCAATGCCGGGAACACCAGCAGTCCCACGAAGAACAGCAGCGGGTTCTCTCCAGCGAACGCGAGCGCACCGGAGAGGAAGAAGGCGATAACCACGAGGATCATCGCCAGGCATCCGCCGCAGCAGCCTTCGGGACCCGGAGCACCAGACCGGGACACCGTACATCGCCTCCCGTCTATGCACTATACCCCGCGGACGGTTCAAACGGAACTAGTCGCGGGGCGCTTGCCGACGACATTCCTGATTTACTGACAGCTGGAAGTGGGCTATGGTTGCGCACGGGAAGAGATCGTTACGGGAGAACGACGTGCGTTTCAATCCCTTATAGGTAGGCTGGTAACCAAAGGTTATTGTCAGTTTGGGCAAATTTTCAATATGCAGGCTAGCGGATACCCCCGCTCGACCACCAGTTTCAACCCCATTATAGATGATTCCTGCACGAAAATCAAGCCTTTCGAGGGATTTTTTCGCGCGATTTTTATTGAGCTACGCTAGGAGAGTCGTCTACCTCCTTCGTGGACCGGGCGAATCGGAGGTAGACGACTCCTTCGTGACAATAAACTTTTGCCTACGGGATAGGCTCGCCGCCCTGCTCCACGTTCTCCTTGGTGAAGATACGCGTGCCCAGCGTGAGGTTCTTCGGCACCTGCTCGCCCTTCAGGATTTTCAGCGCGGTCTCGATCGCCTCCTTGCCGCCCGTGGGATACTCGAAGGTAGCGGTCAGGATGCCCTCCTTCACGTAGCGCACCCCCTCGTGCGGAAGGGCGTCGATGCCGATGAACCTGATGGACTTCTCGCGCCCCTTGCCCTCCTGTCGCGCAGCAAGATACGCCCCGTGCGCACTGGGATCGTTGTGCGCATACACCGCCTCGATCTGCGGGAACCGCGCCAGCGCCGACTGCATCTCGCGCTGAGCAATCGGCTCCAGCCACTGGCAATCGGCGTCGAAGATAATCTCGACCTGTGAGCCAGCGATACCCTCCAGGAACCCCTGATGGCGCTCCTGCCCGGGCGTGGAGGTCATCAGCCCCTTCAGCTCCACCACCTTGCCCTTACCGCCCAGCACCTGCACCAGATACTTGCCTGCCTCGCGCCCAATCTTCACGTTGTCCGCGCCGATGAAGCAGGTGTACTGGTCGCCCTCCACCTTGCGGTCGAGCACGATGACGGGAATGCCCTTCTGGTATGCCTCTGCCACGGGCTTGGTGAGCGGTCGCGCCTCCTTGGGGCTGATGATGATGAGGTCGACGCCCATCTGGATGAACTCGCGTACCTGCGCCTGCTGAACCTCCGTCTTGTTCTGGGCGTCTTTGTAGATGACCTCGATCTCGTCGGCATGTTGCGCCGCTGCCTGCTTGATGTCCTCGTTCATCTGCACGCGCCACGGCTCGCCCAGATTGCACTGCGACATGCCGATTGTCCATTTGCGCTGTGCCTGCGACGGGGTGCTCTCCGTTCCCTTCCTGCCGCACCCCACCACCACGAGCAGAAGGGCAAACACTCCGGCAAGTGCGATTCGCTTCATCACGATCTCCCTCTCTTCTGCTGAATGAGCACTGCGATGGTGATAATGACGCCCTGAATGACCATGCGCGGCGCCAGCTCCACCGCGTTCAGGCTCAGGATTTTGTTGATGTATGCCATGATGAGCACGCCAATCAGGGTGAACATCATCCCGCCGCGCCCGCCCATCAGGCTGGTACCACCGATGACCACCGCGGCGATGGCATCCAGCTCATAGGTCATGCCCGCTTCGGTGTCGCCCAGGTCCTGTCGGCAGGCGTTGAGCACACCCGCCATCGCCGCGAACATACTGCACAGCGCGTAGGTCAGCACCTTCACCGCGCCCACACGAATACCGCTGAGCCGCGCCGCCTCCTCGTTGCCGCCGATGGCATACAGCCACCTGCCATACGCCGTGTAGCGCACCAGCGCCGCCATCACCAGAATGCACACGAGAAAGATGATGGTGGAGGGCTGAAGACCCACTCCGGGCAGAGCGGTGGTCATCCACTGGAAGAAGGGCGGACTGCCCTCCTGCATCACGTACCACGGCTGACCGCCCGGCTGAACCTTGATGCCTCCTGCCACCAGCTTCGCCGCGCCGCGCGCTGCGGTCATCATCGCCAGCGTCGCCACAAAGGGCTGCATGCGGAAGCGCGCAATGAGTGTGCCGTTGACCACCCCACACGCCAGCCCGGTCACCAACGCCGCGCCGATGGCAGGCGCCACCCCCCAGCCGTAGCCGATGGTGAGCAGGGAGAACAGCACCGCACTCAGCCCCAGCACCGACCCCACCGACAGGTCGATACCGCCTTTGAGGATGACCAGCGTCATGCCCGTCGCCAGCAAGCCGTACTCGGAGTATTCGTACAGGATGGCGCGCTGTGTCTGCAACGAGAGGAATACCGGTCGCCCGGTGTCAAGGGCGCGAGGGCTGAAGATGATGCCCAGCGTAAACACCACCACAAACGCAATCACGCCGCGGTAGTCGTTTACCTTTTCCAGAACACGGTGTAGTTTGCTGGTGTCCATCGGTGCGCCCGCGTCCCTGCTCGATGAGGCACTGTTCGGCTTCTTCTTCGGAGACTGTGGAGGATTCTCCTTCACCCCTACCGCCGGCGTGTGGGACGTTGTGTCATTGCTTCGTCGCTGCGCTCCTCGCAATGACACACGGCTTGTCGATAAGCGCAGGAGATTGCTTCGTCGCTGCGCTCCTCGCAATGACACGGAACGGCTCGGCGGGGGGTTCCTCGCCCTCCAAAGAGCTGTGTCATTGCGAGCCTGCCGCCCGGCAGGCGAAGCAATCCCCCACGACTTACGGGTTGTGAAAGGAGATTGCTTCGTCGCTGCGCTCCTCGCAAGGACACGGGAAGCGAAGGGGATTGCTTCGTCGCTGCGCTCCTCGC
>CAKZNX010000133.1 GCA_937132045.1 uncultured bacterium | reverse complement strand
ATTCTCAGATGGCGTCCACTCCGCCTCTAGTTGCCACGTCTGCTTGCCCGAAGCGCGCCGCACGTCCACTGCAACCGTCTGACGCGCCTGCAAGATGGTCAGCCGTGCCTGCGCACCGGACGAGACAAACGGTGCGGGCGGAAGTCCCACCGATAGCCCTCGCCCGCTGGTCAAACCGACGGTCACTTCGGCGCTGGCGAAGCCGTAATGCAAACGCACGGGGAAGCTCCAGCTGCCTGTTCCACCTACGGCACGGCTCCGGGAAGTTGCGCTCGCCGACGGAGGAGGCAGGACCAGGTTGCATGGCTGATGGGCATAGAACCAGTAGCCCTTCCATGCCTGCAGCTGGGACGAGACGCCCGGCACGATGCTGGCATCATACACCAGAGCATACTTCGTGCCGTCCCATCCCCAGGCGTAGTCTTCCACCCAGCCTGCTGCCTGCGCTTCCGCAAGGCTCCTGGTTTGACCACCCAGCTCCACCGAAATGGCGCTGAGGTTCCACATGAGGTTCTCCAGCCACGGGTTGCCGATGAGGTTCCAGCCCTGCTGAAGCGGGACGGTGTAGGGCTGGGTGTCGTCGGCGACCTCGCCGCGAATGCTGGGCGTATGCGTGGCTGGCACCTGTATCCAGTAGCCACGTCCCACCTGCAATGGGGTGGTCGGATAGCGCACGTAGCCGGTGCCGGGCACAAACGCTGCCAGCCGGTCTGTGTCGAAGTTCAGCACGCGCCGAGCGTCAGGCTCCTCGCTGGCTACAGGAAGAGCGATGAGCTGCAAACCTACAGGGATGCTCGGAGTGGCGCCCGCTGTCGTGCTGGTCTGCGGGCTGGACGGATGGCTGGAACGGTTGCTTACCTTATCGCGTGCCACCGCGTAGAAGCGGTAAGTGTAGCCGAACTTGCCCACGAACGTTGCCGAGCCGGTGTCCGAACGGGTCTCTCCGGGTCGGAGCACCTGCCACAGCCGGAAGGGACCACCGTTCTCGGCGTACCAGATTTCGGTTTCCACGATGCCGGAGCTGTCGTCCGAACCCTCCCACTCCACAGGGAAGCGGGGTTTCGGCTCCACCTCGCGCAGGTTTCTCACGGCAACGGTAGGCGACTGCTTGTCAATGGTGAGCACGTGTTCGTTGGTGGTCATCGGCGGGTTTTGCCCCAGATGCGGGTCAAAGATGATGCTCGCCGCATTGACAATGCGCGTGCCCGACGCGATTTCCGACTTCGGGCGGATGCGGAAGGACACGTAGCCTTCGCCCTGCGGTTCGTTGACGTTGGGGGGCAGGAAGCCGTCTTCGTGGTGCTCTCCCGTGCGGGTGTCGATGCCCTTGAAGCGCACGGTGAGCTTGCGTGTGGAAGCGTCATAGCTGCTCTGCACGCGCACCACCAGGTTGTTGCCCAGCCTCACACCTTGAGAGAGTGAAGCTACCGGTTGACTGAAGCGCACCTCGTTGGCGCCAAAGCCGAACCCGGTGAACTCCAGCGTGCTCTCATCCAGATTGGCGTCGAGCGTGTCTTCGATCAGCACCTCCTCGGCGGATGCGGTTGCCGAAGGCTGGTTCTCGAAGAACACGGTGTAGTCGATGCTGTCGCCCTCGGGCAGGAAACCGTCCACGCCGAAGCTGCCGGACTTGGCGTTGGGGTCCCAGGCGCGAGTGATGCGGAGACGGTTGGACTGTTTTTTCTGGTTGATGCGCCGGACGATCTGGCGCATGTTATTGGCGGTTTCGATGCAGTTCTGTCCTTCTGCCAGGAACGCCTTGATCGCCGTCGTCGCGGGCAACAGCGGCCAGTCCAGACCATCCGCCAGCTTGCTGGCAATGGCGTTGAAGGCAATGTCCATCGGATGGTCGCCTTTTGCCGCCTTGTAGGTGGTTTCGGCGACGTCGAGGAAGGTCTCACCATACTTCGCCTTGACCCAGTCCTTGAACGCCTGTTCGGAGGCTCCCGAGGCAATCTCCGCGAGCCACGCTGTCATGAAGCTGCCTGCCTGTCTGTAGGCGTTATACAGATTGTTCAGCTGCCTGTCAGAGAGGTCATGTCCGGCATCAGCGAGTTCCTCACGCAGCCGGCGCTTGACCGCCTGCTCGCATCCCGATTGCAGGATGCTATGCCCTGCCCATGCCCCGATGATCGCCACTTCGCTGACAACGACGACGATGGCGATGGTCATCGGCTCGATGCGCGTCTTTGGCGCCGACCGGTCGCTGGTCACCTTCAAATTCAGCACGTAATTCGCTGTGCTGAACGGCGCCAGGGGCGGCATCAATGCCACCACCTCGCGGGAACTGCTGATGTTCATGGTGCCTCGCGCAACTTCCCGACCACCGCTATCTGTCAGGACGTAAGCGATTTGTGGGTTCTCGTCGGAAGGCACGTTCTCCAGTGGCAGGGTGAGTTTCACAATGGGCGTCTGATATTGCGAGGTGGGGTTGCTCACCGCCACCGCAAACCGCTCCTGACGCCCCATGCGCACGAAGCTCTTGCTGTACGAGACGTCAGCGCGCATGTCGTAGGCTTCCAGCATCGGTGCCTGCCACTGCAGCGTGCCGGTGCTGGGATGATGGAGACGCAGGGTCGGTGCGACATTGCTCAACACATGGTGGAACAGGGCGAACCGTGCCGTCACCGTGCTGCCGTCTTCCGATACGGTGACCTCTTCCGCAAAAATCTCACCACTGGTCGCCGTTCCCGCCGGAAAGACCAGCGAAACGCGCGGCACTCCCTGGGCGCGGTCGATGTTCTGCCCACCAATGGTGACGTTCACGGTGTTGTAGAGCGTGTACACGTTGTCGAATGCGACGCCTGCTGCGCCCACCCACACAGCAACCTCGTCTGTCGCTTCCTCTGGCAGGTCGGCAGACTCCAGCCTGACCTGAACCGCCAGGTTGGTCGCCTGCGGCACGTCTGCGGAAACGGACGCCTGCAGGGCAACCGAGCCGCCGTTACCCGGGTGCACGTCTCCGAGGTTCCACGTGACCGTGCGGGTATCTGCATCATACACACCGCCATCGGATACCGAGCCATCCACCGGCGTCAGTCCGCTGGGAAGCACGCACCTGAGCAACACGCCTGCCGCAGGAGCCTCGCCGATGTTGGCATAGGTGATACGCAGCTGAACGGGGTCTGGCGAACCGGCGGAGATCATCGTCGGCGTCGCCGTGGCGCTCAGGCTGACGCGTGCACCAGACAGCGTCAACGTGTACTGCCGCACCTGCGTCTGTGGCAGCTGCCCGTGGTCCATCACCCGGATGTAGTAGCGCCCCGCCTGCGGACTGTTGATAGTCAACTGCACGGGCGGGTTGAACTGCTGATTCGCGCTCCATCTCTGCCAGCTGCCAATCTGGTCGCGCCAGACATCCAGCGTGGTCACATTGCCGGGCGCGTCCACCGTGAAGTGTAGAGCACGCACCCCGGCAGGCACATCCAGCTGGATCCAGTCGAAGCCGTCGCTGTGGTAGATGGTGCCCGTGTAGCTCCCAGCGAGGCGGACGCTGGGGAGCGCGGTGCCCGCATACAGCACAATGCCTCCAGCTGCGGACGGCGTAATCACCAGCTCGTACTCACCCGCGTCGGGGTTGGTTCGGTCGATGAGCACATTCCCGCTCATCTGCTCGGTAATCTTCGTGCCGGCGCGATACAGTTCCACCTTGTGGTTTATCAGGCGCTCCACCGAACGGCAGGTAATGAACAGCTTCGGCGCCCCGTCGGGCACGTTCACCGTCCAGCGCCACACGCCGCCAGCACCCAGCTGCACCGTTCGAAACTGACCGAGAGGTAGCACCGGCTTGACCAGAGTGAACGTGCGCTCTGCCGACCACCCGCTCCACGACCAGCCATCGGTTACCTGAACGCGCCAGCGGTAGGTTCCCAGCGGCATGGCGACATCCAGGTTCACCGAACTGACCTCGTCGGAGGCAGCGTACGCCCTGTCGAAGGGCGTACTGTCCATCGTCTGGTCGAAACGCCTCACGAGGGAGCCGTCCGGCGCCGTAATCTCCACGCGGAAGCGCAGAGCATCGTTCGGGTCGGCATCGGTAGCGCGGAACGAGAGCCTCCAGTCGTTCAGTTCGGCACCATTTTCGGGATACAGCAGTTGCGGCACCGAGACCGGGGTGTTGCCCGCGCCGGGATTGGGGATCCGCCACAGGGTGACACCACCCCACCCACCTGCTGCCACCAGCAGGTCGCTGCCATTCTGGGCTGTCGCCACCGAATACACCGGCTCCACATGCCCGCCCAGCGCCCGCTCCAGTTGAGCATCCTGGAACCGCCATACCTTCACTGTCGAGTCTTCCGAGCCAGATACGAATACGGATCCGGATGGCGCAAAGGCGATTCGGTGTATCACGTCGTTGTGCGCCTGCCACGAGTGCACATCGGCGAACTCAAGGGTATCGCCCGTGTCCGTCACCCTCTTGAGCACCAGCCGATTTCCGATACCTGCAACCAGGAAGTTCCCACCGGGGTGCAGGGCTGCCGAGGTCGCACTCCACGACTGCTCGTATACCAGCTGACCGCTCTGCACCTTCCACACGCGGAAGCTGGTATCCCAGTTCCACCCCTCTCCCTTGCCGGGCGCCAGCAGATACTTCCCGTCCGGAGAGGATAAAGCGTGTCTGATCCCGAGGTCGCCGTTGCCGCGATCGAACCGCACACGCTCCGCACCGGTGTTCGCATCGGTTAGGAAGTGCACTCCACCCGTCCAAGCCACGTCTCTGCGGACAACCACATTGTCCGGGTCCGGCAGGAAGACACACTCGTCGCCACTGCTCGCCCACAGCTGCGTTCCGTCTGGCACCGAATACATGCCCAGATTCGGAACAAACAGGCGTGAGCCGTCCGACGAGAAGCTGAGGAGGGTTGAGTATGGAGTGCCGGTGACGGTCATCTGCCGCTGGTAGCTGGCGGTAACCAGGACAAATGCACCGCTGTATCGATCCAGCACCGCCAGCAGACCGCCATCGGGCGAAAGCGCGACTCCAGAGTTGTCTGAGGCGATGGGAGCCAGTATCTCCTTCACTTTCGCCCATTGCGATAGACTGAAATGAGCGATGTGATTGTTCCTGCTGGTGTGCATGCCCACAAACAGGTCGTTGTTTTCGCGCATCGCGATACGACGTACGTATATCCAGCTATCGCTGCCTTTCACATTCAGACTCAGCTGCTCACTGCCGTCGCTCAGGCGCCACACCTTCACCGTGTGGGCGTCCCAGCGTGCGGCGAGCAGACTGCCGTCGCCCGAGAAGGTCAAAGGTACCTCCTCGTTAAACGAAGGGCGAGAGATGGCATACAGGGGCGCATCCCATGTGCCCACAGACCACACGCGCACCTCGTTATCTGTAGCCAGCGCCACGTGCCGTCCGCCGGGTGCGACCTCCAGCCAGACGTTCTCCGAGAGACCCTCGGCAAGTGTTGCGACCTCGCCCCAGTCCGAGGTGCGCCAGACCATGGCTTTAGTGCCGCCGTTTGCCGAGAAGAGGTACTGCCCGTCGGGTGAAAACGTCAGCGAGAAGACATAACGCCCGGGTTGCGGCAGGTTTGCCATCTCTTGCCCGGTGTCGAGGCTGTACACCTTCAGGTAGTTCCAGCCACCCACAGCCAGCAACCGCGCGTCAGGTGAGATAGCCACCGCGCGAAGCCAGTGCGGTAGCGGCGTGCTGAGCTCCCGGTAGACGCTCCAGTTACTGGTGCGCCATAGCTTCGCCGTGAGCCGCGACGAGGTCTCACTGACGCCGAGCAGATAGTTGCCGTCAGGGGTGAAAGCCACCTCCCTCCAGCCACCGGTTAACCCGCGCAGTGCACGAACGACCTGACCGCTATCCGGGTTAAAAACCATCACTGTGCCCATGCCTGCCGGAACCGCTAGCAGCGATCCGTCCCGGGAAACAGTTGGACGGATGGTATCAGGGAGAAATCGGGGCAGAATCAGTACGGGGTCATTTGGTGAGGCAGACAGCACTGACAAGAACAGACAGGTCAGGGAAAACAGAGCCAGCGCGCGCAGGCTGAGCTTTCCCGCAAAACGCCTTCCGTCGTTCATGGTATCCTCCTCCTCGTCCCGGAGACAGAACCTGACGAGCACTCGGACAGGAAAGCTCCATCACGCGGGGCGATTCTTTGTCACACGGTCATTATCGGCTATCGTCAGAAATGTAGCGATGGTGATTTCCGCATCCAGACGGAGGGAACACCGGCGTACGCCAGTGAAGAGCCAGATGAGGCTCACTTTGACGCAGTCGGTACAGGCTTGCCGTTAACCCACACCTTTCGGATGCGCTGAAGATTGGAGAGGTCGTTAAGCGGATTGGCAGCCAATAGCAGAAAGTCTGCACGAGCACCGGGTTGCAAGACACCAATCGTGCCCTGACTCAGAGCCCTACCGGCAACTATCGTCGCAGAACGCAACGCCTCTTCATTCGACAGCCCACTGGTGTTCAGCAGGCGCAATTCGTGGTGCAGAGCCGCTCCCGGCAGCACACCGGGCGCGGGCGTGTCGGTACCGGCACCAATCAACACGCCGAATTCGTGCGCCCGCCGCACGAACATTCGGAATACATAGATACTCTTCTCTGCCCTGCGCCTATCTTCCTGCGTCCAGCCGCGCGTGGAGATAAAATCCCAGTATGGCTTCGACCACTCCTTGCGCCATGCCTCCGGGACCGCTATCCTGGCAGGCTTCTTCCTGCGCCACCACGGGGGCAGGTCGTACAGGCAAAGCGTCGGCGTCCAGACGATTCCGGTGGCGTATGCCAGCTCCAGCAGTCGGCGCGCCTGCGCAGTATCCGGGCTGAGCCGTTCGAAACCGGCGAACACGCGCAGGTAACCGCTTTGACGTTTCTCATCGATTCGGGGGCGCTCGGTGAGCAGTTCATGCAGGAGGCAGTGTGCGTGCTCGATTCCGCTGATGCCCAGACGCATCAATTCGGAACTCGGTATCGTCTCGTGATGCGCCGTGACGGGCATACCCCGCCAGCGTGCGTAGTCGATGACCGCCTCGGCGGTAGCACGGTCGCTGTTGACATACAGTTTGAATCCGTCGGCTCCCAGCTTGCGCATGTGTTCAAGCAGACCGGGCACGTCCGCAGGCTTCTTCACCGCCACCGCCTCCCACCACGACGGTTTGCCGGTGTCGATGTTGCGCCCTGTCCAGTACACATAGGGAACCGGCTCTCCTCGTTGCCATCTGGTGCGCCACTGCTGGATGACTTTGGGGCTAGACCCCATGTCGCGCACGGAGGTGACGCCGAATTGCAGGAACAGGCTGGGCGTGATGACCTCATCCACATGCACGTGAAGGTCAATCAACCCGGGTATCAGCCACCCTCCATCTCCGCTAATCAGTCGCACACTGGAGGCGAAGCGCACCGTGTCTGCCCGCCCGACATCCATGATGCGATTGCCCTCCCACAGCACGAAACCGGGCGCAATGGTGCGCTGACCATCCCAAACGGTCACGTTCACGATGGCTTGTGGCATAGCGCCTTCTCCCACAGGCAGATTTCCAGTGCGATTATAGCATATCGGCGAGAGATGACAGACACGAGCTCCCGCTCGTGCTACAATGGACAGCAGAGGCTTCACCATGTATCGGGCAGAGGACTGGCTTCGTCAGGCGGAACGCGATTATCAGCAGGCGCAGGTGAGCATGCAGAGCGATCTGCACGAATGGGCATGTTTCGCCGCACAGCAGGCAGCGGAAAAAGCGGTCAATGCGCTCCAGATGCAGTTGGGTCAGGAAGCGTGGGGGCACTCGGTGCTGAAACTGCTTCAGCGGTTGCCCGAGAAAATCGAGGTGCCGCCGCAGATGAGGGAGATTGCCAGCATTCTGGATGCGTATTATATCCCTCCACGATACCCAAACGGGTTCGCGGAAGGCGCACCCTACGAGTACTACACCATCAGGCAAAGCCGGGAGGGAGTGGAATATGCCCGTCAGGTCATGGAATTCGCCCGTAATGAAATGGCTCGACTCCGCGACCGTTCTGCACGCGGTGAAGGTCTGGGCTGAACAGACAGTCAGAGAGCATCCCGAAGTGGCGCGCGTGTGGCTTTTGGCTCCTATGCACGGGGCGATTGGGGTGTGGGTAGCGACATCGACCTGGTGCTTATGGTCAGACAAACGGAGCTGCCCTTCATTGAGCGCGCACGAGCCTGCAGCGCTGAAGCGCTACCCCTCAGTACCGACCTGCTGGTGTACACCCAAGCCGAGTGGCAGAAGATGCTGGCAGAAGGGCGATTTGCCCCCCGAATCGAGCGCGAAGCCATCTGGGTGCATCCGTGACTCAGCACCTGCGAAGCAGCACAATGCGGTTGGTGTTCGTGCCCTTCACACGGTTGCTGACCCCCCAGATGTGCGCGGTCTTGGTGAAGTGCTGATCGTTGATGATGACGGCTTCGGGAAGTAGCGGTAGACCACCAACCGTATCCAGCACCACCTCTTCCAGTCTCACCTGACCTCCGCGCACTTCGCCCACCTCGAACGCCACGTACCCGTTCGGCTTGAGCACACGCACCAGCTCCGCGAAGACCGCGCGCATCGCGCTCTGCCACTCGTCCACCGTGCGTGCCATCGTCACAGGCACCGATGTCGGGTCTATCCCGCAGAACCAGCACCTCAGCCAGTTGTCCTGCGCGTAGTCCACCACGTCCAGAAACGGCGGCGAGGTGACCACCAGGTCTACACTGGCGTGCGGTATCTCCGGCGTATCCTGCGCCTGACGGGTGAGCAGCACCGCACGAACCGCCACTTCAGCAAGGGTGGCTCGGACAGTGTCCGTGCAGTCCTTGAGAAGCGACCGGCTCTTGCGCAGGATGATCGCCTTCACATCGCGCTTCGGAGGGGATTGACCGAGCTTCTCGTTGATTTTGCGCTGTGACTCGATGGAGACCGCCTGATTGGGCGGGAGCGTGTACACCGAGAAGAATCCGCTGCTGTGACCGGTCAGGCGGTTGACCGCCACCATGCGGATCCAGCGGTCCACATCGTCCATCTCTTTTTCCAGCAGGTACTCGCGCAGGGCACAGATGGCGGTCAGCGTCTCGGGATGGTAGAAGACCTCCAGATCCTGCGGGTAGTGCCTGCAACGAGTGAGGTCTATCTCCGCCAGCCTCTGTGAGACCTGCGAAAGGTGTGGCGTATTCAGGCGCGGCAGGGTGAGGATGGCACTCAGCGGGTTCACGTCACAGCCTATCGGCACCCTGCCCATGAGCGCTGCTTCGATCAGGGTGGTGCCGCGTCCCATGAAGGGGTCGTACACCACATCACCGGGTCTGGTCAGGCGTTCGATAAAGAAGCGGGGAAGTTGCGGCTTGAAGCAGGCGCGGTAGGCGATCTCGTGAAGGCTGTTTGCCTGGCGCTGTTTGGAGGTCCAGAACTCGTTGACGTAGGTGGGGATACCCTTTGTGCTCAACACGACCGTCTCACGCCCGAAGAGATGGAATGCACTGAGGTCGTCGTGCAAACCGTTGTCCCCGCCCGCGCGAGATGTCTTCAGAACGGTATCCCCTTCGCTCACGTTCAGTTCAGCGTTGTATCGGTCGATGGCTTGCGCACCACCAGAAAGCCTAGCGCCCTATCGTTGCTGTCGGGTTGCCTGTCTTTCAACAGCCGGCGGAGCAGAGCCTCAGTGAGCTGCACACGTCGTACCGCCTCCTCCTGCTGCGCCTGCAGTTCCTTGACGGTTCTCTCCAGATACGCCTGTCGCATCTCCAGCTCGCGCATCCTCTCAGCAATACGTCGGGCTTGCTCGCGCAGACGGCGCAGCTCATCCGACTCCAGCGCCTCCAACACCTGCTGACGAAGTTCCTCGTCTTCCATCAGAAAGGCGATGATCGTTTGTGCGTCCATTCGCTCCATCTTTCCCCATGTCACCTCGCTACTATTATTTTACCCACCGGAGGCAGGATGGAGCGATGGTGCCTCCTGAGAAGTCATTTCGCCCCCAGAATACCGACGTCGATGTACTGCCCTCCGCTAGTCTGACGGCAGTGCACGGCGATGACATTCTCGCCCCGTTTCAGTGCGCTCTTCAGCGCATCGCTGACCAGGTGCTCCACGTAACCGGTCAGGAAGCCCGAGAACCGGCTGACCAGCTTACCGTTGAGGTAAACCTCGGCGTCCTCGTCGTGGTGTATCCACAGGGCGAGATGCTTGAAGTCCACATCGGACAGATGGAACCGCTTGCGCAGCCAGATGTCGGAGCTGTTCCACTCTGTGCGCACCACCGCGCCCGGCGTGCCCTGTGTGCCGAAACCTCCTTCACCTTCCAGCCATGCGCCGTCATCGTGGTCGAGGCTCGTCCAGCTGTCCGACGGCTTCTGGAAAGTGTAGCGCCATCGCTGAGGGGCTGTCTCAGAGGCGGGCAGGAGCACCTGCCACTGCACATCCACCACGCGCGGAGGTTGCGTCTCGTACGCGGCGGGGCGTGCGTTAATCGCCCTGAGCAGGGCGGGATCGTACTTGGGCTGGCGGTCGTAGAAGTAGACCCCGTTCTGCTCCTGCTCGACGTCCGTCAGCTGCGTATAGCAGAAGCCGAACATGTTGGGGTTGTCCAGCAGGACGTCGGTCAGCGCCTTGTAGCGTTTCAGGAACTCCTGCAGGTCGGTCTCTCCGTAGCCCCAGCCTTCGCCTGCACTGCGATCGGTGCGGATGCGCATCCCGCCGTATTCGCTGACGAAGTAGGGCTGTCCGCAATAAGCGCTGCGCGCATCGCCTGGCACGTTGTTCCAAGCGCGGGTGCCCATCTGTTTGAACGTCTCGTAGCGCTGAGCGAACACCTCCGGCTCCTGCGTGTAATCGTGGCAGTCGTACACGTCGGTCTCCGGCACGAAGTGCACGTATCCGCTGGCATCCAGCCAGGGTCGCGTGGGGTCCATCGTCTGAGTGGTCGCCAGCAGAATCTGCGCCAGCGCGGAGCCCTGACTGCTGTCGGTTTCGTTCAGCGGACACCACCCGATGATGCTGGGGTGATTGCGGTCCCGCTCGAGCACTTCGCGCCACTCCTGAACGGCATGGGTGACCGCCTCGTAGTCGTTCACGTTCAGCCCCCACGAGGGATACTCGCCCCACACGATGTAGCCAAGCTTATCCGCCCAGTAGAGGAAACGCGGCTCGAACACCTTCTGATGCAGACGCGCACCGTTGAAGCCCGCTGCCATCGCCAGCTCAATATCTTTGCGCAACGCCTCATCGGATGGGGCGGTGTAGATGCCGTCGGGATAGAAGCCCTGATCCAGAATCAGCCGCTGAAACACCGGCTTCCCGTTGATGAGGAATCGGTTGCCCTCGATGGTGATTTTGCGCAGACCGAAGTAGCTTTTCACCGTGTCCACCGCTTTGCCGTTTCGTTCGACGGTAATCACCAGGTCGTAGAGAAACGGCTTGCCGGGGTGCCAGAGCTTGACCGTGGAGAGCTTCACCACGCCGAGAGTGTTGCGCCAGTTCGCGGGCACCACCTCTTCGCCCACCAGCTTTCCACCCGCATAAGCCTGCAGGCGCACCCGGGTGCCCTTCTGCACACCGTCCACCCAGCCCTGAAACACCACCCGTCCCCCATCGGGGTCGGGCGTCAGCCAGAAGCTCTTGAGGTAAGTGTCGCCGGTGGCTTCCAGCCAGACGGTCTGCCAGATGCCGGTGGTTCGCGTGTATACGCAGCCGTATGAGTGGCGCTCGTGGCTTTGCTTGCCGGTTGCCTGCTTGCCAGAGCGTGTTTCGTCGATGACATGTACTACCAGTTCGTTATCTCCTGAACGGACGTGCCGGGTGATATCAAACCGGAATGGCGAATATCCGCCGCGGTGCTCGCCCAGGAACGTGCCGTTCAACCACACCCGCGCTTGCCAGTCCACCGCACCGAAGTGCAGGAACAGCCGTTTGCCCTTCATGGTAGCAGGCACGCGGAAATGCCTGCGATACCAGACACGTGTCATGAAGTCGGTGTTGCCAATGCCGGACAGCTGGCTCTCCGGGCAGAAGGGCACGCGGATACGCCGCGAGAACGTCCTGCCAGAGGTCCAGCCCTGCGCCTCGCCCACACCCTGTTCATCGATTTCAAACTCCCACTCCCCGTTCAGGTTCAGCCACAGCTCGCGCTGAAAATCGGGACGGGGATGCTCGGGCCGCGGAATATTCGTCTGCGCCATTATGTTCACTCCTACTGTCATCATGAAAGTGAGAACGAACAGCGGTATCCTCACAGTTCAACGACCTCCATTCACCGCTCGATCATGCTCGGTTATATTACGCGAAGAGGCGGGCAGGTTCCTGTTAAACCGAAGCCATCCCCCACGCCCTCCTGTCCCTGCGCGGAGCGAAGCGACGAAGCAATCCCCTCCGCATCGCGCCCCTGTGTCATTGCGAGGAGCGGAGCGACGAAGCAATCTCCCCCGCATCGCGACCCCCGTGTCATTGCGAGGAGCGAAGCGACGAAGCAATCTCCTCCGAATCGCGGAACCCGAGGGGGATTGCTTCGCCTGCCTGAAGGCAGGCTCGCAATGACACGGTGCCCTGGTGTCATTGCGAGGAGCGAAGCGACGAAGCAATCTCCTCCGTTTCTCGGAAACCCGCAGGGGATTGCTTCGCCTGCC
>CAKZNX010000132.1 GCA_937132045.1 uncultured bacterium | reverse complement strand
ATTTTGTGCACGCCGTGTTCCGGGATGCGCACGCGCGTGTCGCGGGGGATGGAGAGCACACTGACGCGCCGGTTCACAAAGTCGAAATGCGCCAGCATGATGGTATCACTGCGGGTGTTCTTGGTATAAATGCGCTTCTTGTTGTCGCGGTTTTCGTCTGAGCCAAGCAGGAGAACGGTTACCGAGGACTGTCCGGGGAAAGCCTGAGCCACATCCAGCCCGCGGTACTCCCACAGCGCCCCAACCGTTTTGCGCACCGCATGGCTGGAGGCATAGAAATACCCGCTGAGTGTGCCGACTGACAGCGCACCCAGCATCATGAGCACTAAAACTACTCGCCAGAACCAGTGACGTTTGCCAGACCGATTCTTCGATTCCCGCACACTTTCACCCCCAGCGAAGTATATCAAACAAAACGTCCGAATTGCAAACCGATTCAAACAGGTCGTAGCGTCTACTTCAGGACGACCGCCGTCCCGCTTACCGTCACCATCAGCATGGAGCCTCCCTGTCCCAGCACCTCGTAATCCAGGTCAATACCCACGATGGCGTTGGCACCCAGCGCCTGCGCGGAGGCAGTCATCTCCTGTATGGCAATGTTGCGCGCCTTCTGCAACTCTTCCTCATAAGCGCCGGAGCGACCTCCCACGATGTCGCGAATGCCAGCAAAGAAGTCCTTGAAGATATTGGCACCGACGATAGCTTCGCCCACCACGATGCCCAGATACTGTTCGATAACCCTGCCCTCCACGGCAGGAGTCGTTGTCAGGATCATTTTCGGTTTCCTCCCTTCACTGTCTGAGTGCCCAGAAAGCCATTGCAATGATACCTGCTACCAGCACTGCTACTACCGCCATTGCGCGTTTCTCCTCGCGCGAAAAGTGGAAGTATTTGCGGTTGACAATCAACAGAACCACCGCCATCGGCACCAGACCGGGCAGCATGTCCACCGCATCCATGAAGCGCGGTGTGAGCGACCCCACCACGTTCTGGAAGAACATGTACCCAGCCAGAGCCACCACCATCCAGATGTACGTCGCCCGCGCCGCCATCCCGAAACGCCACACGCATGCGAAATAGAAGGCCAGGAACACGAAATCCGCCGGCCCGATGATGCCGATAGGACGCAGACCTGTCGGTGTTGGTTTGGCGCCAACCTGCGGCACGTGTACTGCTACCGTGCTCAGCGCCTGCGGGGCTATCTCCATCACTCGAGGTATCCACAGACTCACCACGGCGAAATCCACCAGTGCCGCAAACAACGCAGCAGGCGCCAGAATGTTGGGCTCACGGATGATGTGCGACACTGCCAGGCCCAGCAAGCTGGCTGATACCACCATCAGCGTGTCGCTGACACCCAGAACAATCTCCAGGGCGACGGGGTTTTGACGCAGGGCGGGCACGAACGCCGGCGACACGCGCACCAGTGCGAACAGCAACAGCGCCAGCACCATCCACCCCAGCGCCACCGCAGGACGAAGGGGTAGAGCGGCGGTGCGCATTACCACCCATGTCGCCAGCGCCATGAATAGCAGCGTGGAGAGCGCCACCTGCACAAAGCCGTCGCCCAGAAAGGTGACAAGCGGCGCTCCCACGCGGTACAGCAGATAGACCATCACCGCCAGCCCAAAGGGCTTCAGGCGATCACCGAGCGTCTGTCCCATGCCTTAGCCGGGCACCACCCTGGTGATGCGCTCGATTTCGGGATCGGTAAAGATATCGGCTTCGTCCCGGCTGGTGGACGAGAACTCGCTGACCACCGCTCCCTCATCGCCCGCCTGGAACCAGTGTCTGGTGTTAGAGGGGATGGTATACTGCTCGCCCGGCTTCAGCACAACCTCGTGCCACACGGTGTAGTGTTTCTCGCGTCCGGCTGGCGGCTTCCCTTTCGGATTGGGGGTCGGCTCGCCCTCCACGTACAGGTATACCTCGCCCCAGCGGCAGCGGAACGTCTCCATCTTGCCCGTGTCGCCATCTACCGGCGGGTGGCGATGCTCGGGGCAGGTCTGGCGCGGGAACAGCACGAGCTCCTTCGCGCAGTAGCGGTCGGTATTAACGTAAACCACAAGCTCCAGCCCGGTGTGCTCAAGGTCGCCCAGCCCGAAGTCTGCCACCTCGATGTTTTTCTGCTCCTCGGGCGTGAGCACGATGCTCGCCTTGCGCAGATACTCCATGGCGCGCTCCTGCGCCTGGCGCAGCTGACTTTCCGTAATCATGGCAGTCACCTCCTCGTGAGAGCTCCTCACAGGATATATACGCTAGATACTTCCCGTTACGGAACACAATCTCCTGTGTTGCCGGGCGGTTGCACATTCGCCGCGAAGTCGGTACAATGTTACCGAAAACCTGTTCAACGGGCGGTACAGCACTGTGGAGCGTTTCGCTTTTATCTTGCATCCGTTGCGCCAAAGCGATTTTACCCGAAAATACCCCATTCTGAAAGCGGTTCCCTTTCGGTGGGTTGAGGAGCTGTTCAAGCTCACCCCTCCGCGTCTGCTATCGCATATCACGGGCATCGGATCCCGCACAGGCGCTCAGGCAGAGGGCTGGTTCATCGCGGTGCCGATGACCCCGCGCATCCTGGTGGAGACCCCGTTCGAAAAGGTGCTTCCCCGAATTGTGCAGGCGGGGCGAATGGCGGAGGAGCTCGGCGCGCAGGTTATCGGGCTGGGGGCATTCTTGAAGGTAGTGGGCGACCGTGGCGTGAGTGTGGCGCGCGCCCTGCACACACCGGTCACCACCGGTAACTCGTACACAGCGGGCAGTGCGTTGCAGGGGGCGTTGCTGGCGGCAGCACGCATGGGCATCCGCGCCGAAGAGGCACGGGCCACGGTCATCGGGGCAACAGGGGCAATCGGCAGTGTGTGCGCGCGCATCCTATCAAAGCACGTGGCGCAGATCACGCTGGTGGCGCGCAACCTCGAGCGTCTGGAGGCTCTGCAGGAGCAGATTGCTTCCTCTACCGACGCGCAGGTGCAGGTTACCACCGACTCGCGCGATGCCGTACGCGATGCCGACATCGTGATCGCCGTCAGCTCGGCGACGGATGTGTTGGTACAGCCCGAGGACCTGCGTGCCGGTGCGGTAGTGTGTGATGTGGCGCGTCCGCGCAACGTCTCGAGCACGGTGTACGAGAGGCGCAACGACGTGCTGGTCATCGACGGCGGGGTGATCCGTGTGCCCGGTGAGAACGTGGATTTCGGCTTCAACTTCGGTTTCCCGCCCAAACATGCCGAGGCTTGCATCGCCGAGACCATCATTCTGGCGCTGGAGAGACGTTACGAGTGCTTCACGCTGGGGGCGGAGATCAGCGTGGAGCAGGTAGAAGAGATCACGCGACTGGCGCACAAACACGGCTTCGAGGTCGCCGGTTTTCGTCGTTTCGAGCGCGCCATCCCCGACGAAGAGGTGGAGCAGATCCGCCGCAACGCCGGTCGCCATAGCGCTGTGGAACCGCCAGTGGTGTTCGCGCTTTAACGCCACCAGCGGCGACTGAGGTAGTCGTAGTAGAACAGCGCATTGTCCACCGGCACGTTGCTGGGGATGTGGTTGCCTACCGCGAACATGAAGCCCGGGCAGTCTCTGGCGATGCTCAGGGTGTCGTCAATCTCCTTCTGTATCTGCTCGCGAGTGCCGAAGGTGAGCGTACGCGCATCCACCTTGCTGCCCACGATAACGTGCGTCTTACCGTAGCGTTCCACCACGTAGTCCAGCGAGGTGGTGGGTTCGAAAATGAAACCATCTGCGCCAGCCCGTGCGATGTCGTCCACGAACTCCGTCCAGGTCCCGTCCGAGCAGTACAGAACCACTTTGCCCGCTTCGTGCAGAACCCGCCACAGTTTGGCGTAGCGCGGGAAGATGGCTGACCGGTAGAAGTCGGGATGCATGAACGGTCCCTGTGACCACACCATGTCATCGTGACAGATGAACACCTCCGCCGAGGTCTTCGCCCATGCCTGATAGTGGTGCAGGGAGAGGCGGTAGAAGCTCTCCACGACGCGGTCGAAGCGTTCGCGGTCGGCGGCTGCTTGCAGGAGCATATCCCAGCCGAACGCCTCGATCGCGCCGGACACGATGGTCTTGTAGTAGCCGGCGGTGTACACCTGATTGGGATGACTTGCCTGCCCATGGCTATAGGCGTGTTCGTAGTACTGCACCAGCTCGTCCATGTCCGGCAAGCCGTACTCCTCCACCGCGTCGAATCGCAGCACCTCCTCCACATCGGTGAAGGGGCAGGAGATGTGGTCGCGCCGGTCGATACCGCCTTCCAGAAATTCGGCGTGTCCCATGTCGGTAACCCTGCCGCGCTGCGACCAGGGTACCGGACCGTCGTCGGTGACCCACAGAAGGTCTATCTGCCAGGCGTCGTAGAATTCGCGCCATGCATCAGGGTGTTTGGTTGGGTCATTGCCGGTGACCGCTCGCACCAGAGCGTAGTTACTGCAGTACTCGGTATGTGCCAGTCTTTCAGGCGCCCGCAACCGGATTGCCTCCATGCCGATGGTGTAGCTCATCGTCGCCTCCTGTGCCGAACTGCTGTTACTGTAACACGAGCTACGCAGTCGGCGCAAGGTGCTATAATAGGATGGTATGCACGCAAGAAGGGAGGGGTGGTCATGCGAGTGGCGGTGGCTGGTGGCACAGGTTTCATCGGACGGGCGCTGTGCCGGGAGCTGTTACTGAGCGGGCACGAGGTCACGGTGTTGACGCGCAACCCGGCACAGGCAGGAGGCAGGGTGCCCGAAGGGGCGCAGGTAGCGCAATGGTCGCCGAGCCAGCCCGACGGGCTGGTGGAGATACTGGCTACGGCGGATGCGGTGGTGAACCTCTCGGGTGAGAGCGTGGCGGCACAGCGCTGGACGCCCGAGTTCAAACGGAGGCTGACAGACAGTCGTTTGCAGAGTACGCGGGCACTAGTGCAGGCAATGAAGTCCATTGACACGCGCCCGCAGGTGCTGGTGAACGCCAGCGCCGTCGGCATCTACGGAAACCGCGGCGAGGAAGAGCTGACGGAAAACAGTGCGCCGGGCACGGGTTTTCTGGCGGAGCTGGCAATCCGCTGGGAACAGGCGGCAGACGAGGTGCGCGAGCTCGGTCTGCGGGTGGTGAAGTTGCGCATCGGCATCGTGCTGGGAGAGGGCGGTGGTGCGCTGGAGAAGATGCTGCTGCCGTTCCGTCTGTACGTGGGCGGTCCGTTCGGCAGTGGAGAGCAGTGGTTCCCCTGGGTGCACCTCGACGACGTGACGGGCATCACCCTGCGCGCGCTGACGGATGGCAGAGTGGAAGGCGCGGTGAACGTGTGCGCGCCGGGCATCGTGCGCATGAGGGAGTTCTGCAGGGCGCTGGGCAAGGTGCTGGGACGTCCGTCGTGGCTGCCGGTGCCGAGTTTTGCCCTGCGTGTGGTTGCGGGTGAGCTGGGCGAGAGCCTGCTCTGGAGCCAGCGAGTGATTCCGCGTGTAGCGCTGGAGACGAGTTACAGCTTCCGCTACCCTCAGGTGGAGTCTGCGCTGGTAGACCTGTTGAAAGCGAAGTGATTATGCCTTTTACGGCTTGGGAGCGGGCTGAGTGGCGGGCTTCTCGATCACCAGCAAGCGCTCGCCGGGGAATCCGTAACCTTTGCGGCGTCCCTCGAGGATGATACCACTGCGCGAGGTAAGCCGTTGCTCTTCCCGCTTCAACGCGGCGTTTTGCTGGGCATACCATTCGGTTTCGTGGCGCAGAGTAGCGATGTCCTGCCGGTATCGGCGCGCTTCGCTGATCAGCATCAGCAGCTTCTCGCCGAACAAAAGCCCCATTTTACCCAGCACAAAACAGGCAATGCCTATCAGCAGCAACCTGCCGGCGCGGGACAGGATGCCCTGACCTTGTTTCTTCCTCGTCGTGCGCGAACCGGAGAGGCGTCGGCTCGGAGTGCGTCGGTGCGCCATATTCACCCCCTAAGCTGTGATAGGCTGACCGATAGTGTGCACCTTAATCAGGTTCGTATAGCCCGGCACGCCGATCGGCACGCCTGCCGTGATGACCACTTTGTCGCCCTCGGATGCTAAGCCAAGCTCTACAGCCGTATTCACCGCAGTTTGCAGCATTTCCTCCATCGTGTACACCTGCGGGATCAATCGCGGCTGAACCCCCCAAGACAGCGCCAGCCGTCGGTAGGTGATTTCGTTCGGAGAAAAAGCCACGATGGGCGTTTTCGGGCGGTATTTCGATACCAGCCGTGCCGTGCTGCCCGACGTGGTGGCGCAGATAATAGCGCACGCGCTGATGTCGTAGGCGATATGGCACACCGCTTCCGCCACTGCCTCGGTGATGCTCAGGCTCCCCGCGGCGGGCTGGTTGGGCTGTGCCACTACTCCTTCTTTCAGCGCCTGCTCTGTGCGCAGGGCGATGCGGTGCATCACGGTCACCGCCTCGACGGGATACTGTCCCATGGCGGTTTCACCGGAGAGCATCACGGCGTCGGTGCCGTCCAGAATGGAGTTTGCCACGTCGGTGGCTTCCGCGCGGGTGGGATGAGGAGCGGAAATCATGGTTTCCAGCATCTGCGTGGCGGTGATAACAGGCTTGCCCGCGCGGTTACACCGCGCGATAATCTCCTTCTGAAGCAGGGGCACCTCGTCGATGGGCATCTCCACCCCGAGGTCCCCGCGCGCGATCATGATACCGTCCGCTGCCTGCAGTATCCCTTCGAAGTTCTCCACTGCCTCGCGCTTCTCGATTTTGGCGATGACGCCGATGTCGGCTCCTGCCGCCTCGATGGTGTATCGCACCGGTTGCAGGTCTTGCGCCTCGCGCACGAACGACACAGCCACCCAGTCTACGCCCTGCTCGATGCCGAAGCGTAAGTCCTCCAGGTCGCGCTCGGTGACGGAGGTGACCGGCAGGCGAGTATCCGGCAGGTTCACCCCCTTGCGCGAGCGCAATACCCCTCCGATGCGCACCTCACCGTGAATGGAGTGCAGGTCGCGCTGAGTGACCACAATCTCCACTCGCCCATCGTCGATGAGCACCCGCTCACCCGGTCGCATCAGCGCAAAGAGGGTGGAATGGGGCAGGGGGATATTGCTGGCATCTGCGCCCTGCTCCGCCAGCACGAAGCACACGCTCTGCCCTGACTGTACGGGCACGCCCTCGTCGGGCAACATGCCCAGGCGCAGTTTCGGTCCGCACAGGTCCTGCAGGATGGCGACGGGTTTACCTGCCTCTGCGCTGAGACGGCGAATGCGCTGGATGACCTCTCCATGCCATTCGTGCGTGCCGTGTGAGAAGTTGAGTCGCGCCACGTCCATACCAGCCTGTATCAGGGCGCTCAGGCGTTCGGAGGATGCGGTGGCGGGCCCAATCGTGCAGATGATCTTGGTGCAGCGCATACTCTGCCTCCTCGGTGCATGACAGTTCCCCCTCTCCGGAGCTCTGGAGAGGGGGATGAACGGTGTGGGGACGTTACCGGATGCGTCGCGAGTAGAAGGCACCTGCGCCCGGATAGTCCGCCGCGTCACCCAGCACCTCCGCGATGCGCAGCAGCTGGTTGTACTTCGCCACGCGGTCGGTGCGGCAGGGGGCACCAGTCTTGATCTGCCCCGCATTGGTAGCGACGGCGATGTCGGCGATGGTGGTGTCCTCGGTCTCGCCGGAGCGATGCGAAATCACAGCGGTGTAGCCTGCCCGCTTCGCCGTCTCGATAGCCAGCAGGGTCTCGGTGAGCGTGCCGATCTGGTTGACCTTGATCAGAATCGAATTGCCAACGCCCATCTCGATGCCCCGGTTGAGGAACTGCACGTTGGTCACGAAGATATCGTCGCCGACCAGCTGCACCTTGCTGCCCAGGCGCTGGGTCAACACCTTCCAGCCGTCCCAGTCGCTTTCCGCCAGTCCGTCCTCGATGCTGATGATCGGATAGCGCTCCACGAGGTCGGCATAGTAGGACACCATGTCCTCGCTGGTCAGCACTCGTCCTTCCCCTTTCAGGTGGTACATGCCCTCCTCGTAGAACTCGGACGCGGCGGGGTCCAGCGCGAGGTAGCAGTCTTCGCCTGCGGTGTATCCCGCATTCTCGATAGCCTCCACAATCAGGTCGAGCGCTTCGGCATTGGACTTCAGGTTGGGAGCAAAGCCGCCCTCATCGCCTACAGCGGTGTTGTAGCCGTGCTCCTTCAGCACCTTTTTCAGGCTGTGGTACACCTCCACGCCCATGCGCAGCGCCTCGGGAAAGTCCTCAGCACCGGTGGGTACCACCATGAACTCCTGCAGGTCCACGTTGCTGTCGGCGTGCTTGCCGCCGTTGAGGATGTTCATCATCGGCACGGGCAGAGTGTGGGCAAACGCGCCTCCCAGGTACTGGAAAAGGGGAAGCCCCAGTCCCTCTGCCGCTGCCTTCGCCACTGCCAGCGACACACCCAGAATGGCGTTTGCGCCCAGTTTGCTCTTGTTGGGCGTGCCGTCCAGTTCGCACAGCAGGTTATCTATAGCTACCTGGTCGGTCGCGTCCATGTCTATGATCTCGGGCGCGATGCGCTCGTTCACGTTGTCCACGGCGTTCAGCACGCCCTTGCCGCCATAGCGTTCGGGGTTGCCGTCGCGCAGCTCCAGCGCCTCGTTGCTACCGGTAGAGGCGCCCGAGGGCACAGAGGCGCGCCCGCGCACTCCGCTGTTCAGATACACATCCACTTCGATGGTCGGGTTCCCGCGCGAGTCAAGTACCTCTCGCGCCACAACCTCCTCAATGGTCGTGCTCATCTCGCATCCTCCTTTGTCACAAGAGTGACCTGTGTCAGTATAACACAGCGATTTGAGGTTTCGCAAACAAACCGCGTGCCGTGATGCCCGCCCTTGACATCCCACCCCGTCAGGGGCATAATAATATCGGTGCTGCCCGGTCGTCTAATGGCAGGACGGTGGCCTTTGGAGCCACTAGTGGTGGTTCGAATCCATCCCGGGCAGCCATTTCTTTCTACTCGTACCTCAGTGCTTCAATCGGTTCCTTGCGTGCAGCCCGAATAGCAGGCGCTACCCCGAACACAATGCCTACCAGCACACTCACCCCGAACGCCAGCGCGATAGCGCCCGGTGTGATTTGCGGCTTCAACACTGTGGTAAGGCGAAAGACCTCCGTCGCCACCGTCGCCAGCACAATGCCCAGAACGCCGCCCGTCAACGAGAGAATCACTGCCTCCACCAGAAACTGCCAGAAGATGTCGCGCCGTTTCGCGCCGGAGGCTTTGCGGATGCCGATCTCGCGGGTGCGCTCGGTCACCGATACCAGCATGATATTCATGATGCCCACACCGCCCACGATCAACGAGATACTGCTGATGCCCGATAGTGCAATCTGCAGCAGGCTGAGAACTGTATACACCAGCTTCAACAGGTCCTTCTGGGTGAGCACGGTGAAGTCTTCGTTGCCCAGATGGCTCTGGCGCACCGCCGTCTTCACCCCTTCAATCAGCTGCTCTGGCTCCACGCCTGGCACTGCCTGAACCACGATGCGATGCAGCTGGTCGGAGCGCATCGCCTCCTGCGCGGAACGGAGCGAAAGGTAGATGAGATAGTCCCAGCCGGCGCTGCCAAAGAGACTGCTGGACTCCTCCTGCCCCAGTACGCCCACCACGCGAAAGGGAACCCGGTTCACCACGATAGTCTTACCTACCGCCGAGCCATCGCCGAACAGCTCTTTCTTGACCGCATGTCCCAGCACGCAGACACGCTCTGCCTCCTCGTCCCGGGTAAAGAAGCGTCCCTCCGTCATCGGCGTGGGGCGAATCTCCTGCCAGCTGGACTCCGTAGCCAGCACGATGGCGGTCGCTGCCCACTTCTCGCCATGTCTGGCACCCCCGGCGATGAACATGATCGGCACAGCGCGTTTGACGCCGTTTACCCTCTCCACTGCATGCACGTCCTCGCGAGTCAGCGTGCTCAGACCCAGAATACTCATCGGGTTGAACGGCTGTGCGGAGTCGATACGCCCTGGCACCACGAACAGCAGGTTCACGCCGAACTGCTCGATCTGCCGGGTGACCTCACTCTTCACCCCCTGCACGATGGAGATGAGCAGAAGCACCGACGCTACTCCCACCACCACGCCCAGCATGGTCAGCAGGGAGCGCAGACGGTGTTCCATCAGGGAACGCCACGCCAGCGGTAGATAGTCGCAACAGGTCAGTTCACCGCGCATAAGTGAGAAATACCTGATACGCCCACTCGTCCCACTCGGGCTGAATGCCAATCCCCTTGAGGTCGGGATAGTTCTTGGCGATAAAGCCCCCCTGGAACAGCTCCACCATGCGATGGGCCTCCCGCTCGATGCGTTCGCGATCGCCGGTAGGAAGGACGCGCTGGATATCCACCGGGGAGTACAGGCACAGATTCAGCTCGCGCATCTTTGCTGCGAGCCGCTCCAGCCCATACAGTGCTGGCTGGTCGAACTGCATACAGCAGATGCCTGCCTCCGCCACATCATCCAGAATATCCCATACGTATCCGCACGAGTGCATTATCACCTTGACGTCGTGCGCCTGTGCCGTGCGGCACAGCCTGTCGAACAGCGGTTTGAATATCTCGCGCCACATGGAGGGATGGATGAGCAAACGGTCCTGCACGCCCCAATCCTCGGCGAACATCACCGCATCCGCGCCCGCTTCGGCATACAGCACGATGATGCGCTCCAGCAGTCCGGTCACCCGTTCGTGCAGGTCGTCGATGTGCTCGCGCTCCAGCACCAGGTCGGCGAAGTAGTTCTCCATCTTGCGCAGGTAGCGGCAGATTGCGAACGGGAAGCCGGGCAGAAACCCCACGCGGAACCGCTCAGTCTCCTCAGCGAAACGCCGACGTACGCTTTCGTATCGCTTCGGGTTGTCCATGTCCGGCAGTTCGTAGCCCTTCAGCTTCGCCCAGTCGTCCAGCGCTGGCTGAAACACCTCGCCGCTCTTACCCCCATGGACGGAGCGATACCAGACATTGCCCCACTCGTCGGTGAAGTATTCCACCTCGCCTTCCGTCCAGCGCTTCTGTTGCCACGTCTCGGAGGGCGAAAAGCCAGCGAAGCAGAAGTCGTTCATCCTGCCACCGTCGAAGTCCATGCCGATGCGCGGTGGGTTATCCTTCTCCAGATTGCGTCGAATGATCTCACGTGGTGTCATCGGCAACCTCCCTCTTGCGTATCAGGCACACGAAAAATGCCTCCATCGTGGCTGAAGGCAGAATGCGTCGGGCATGGCGAACCCCGCCGGGAAACCGGCGTCCTTCCCACTCGTCCAGCGCAGGCGTCATCTCCTCCACGTCCAGCGAGATGGGCAGCACCTCTATCGCCTCACCGAACTTTTTCAGCGCGTGCGCGATAATGCCCTCGTTTTCCTCTGGCGCGAAGGTGCAGGTGCAGTACACCAGCCTGCCGCCCGGCTTCAGGCTCTGCACGGCAGAGTAGATGAGGGACTTCTGCTTTCGTACCATGTCGGCAATCTTATTCAGGCTCCAGTAGCGGCAGGTGACCACATCGTCGGCGCGGAACCTGCCCTCGCTGGAGCACGGTGCGTCCAGCAGCACCGCGTCAAACCGCCCCTTCCAGCGCTTCCAGAGCCACTCGCCCTCCGCCTGAAGCGTCTGCACGAACCCAGCACCGTGCCGACGCAGGTTCTCCTGCAACTTGTAAAAGCGCGACCGCACCGCCTCCACTGCCACCAGCTGTCCCTCCCCGCGCACCGCCGATGCCATCTGCAGGGTCTTGCCGCCGGGAGCGGCACACATGTCCAGCACAGCCTCGCCCGGTTGCGACGCCAGCACCAGCGGCGGCACCATGCTGGAGAGGTTCTGCACATACACCCGACCAGACTGCACCCACTCGGAGCCGAGCAGGGCATCGCGCTGGTGCGCGGGCAGCCAGAAAGCGTTGGCATACCATGGTACGAGGTGAGGTTCCAGACCAGCCTCGCGCAAGCCCTCGAGTACTGCTTCGCGCTCCGTGAGCAGGGTGTTCACGCGCGCCCCCACTGCAGGCGGCTCGATGAAGGTACGCATACACTGCTCGTACCGCTCCGGCGGCACGATGCGCTGAAGGCGTTGCAGGAAGAGTTCAGGTAGCGCCATGGAACTACGGTTCGATTTTAACCACTGAGGGGAGAGGTTCCTGCCCAAGCGAGAGGCACCCCACAGGCGCCACGACCGGAGCCAACAGGAATAGCCTGCCTCTGACACGAAAAGGAAGGTGTATTACGCGAAAGGAGGCAGTAACCGATGGACGCCTATACCCCTCGTAAAGAACACAAGTTCACCTTCGGACTGTGGACGGTGGGAAACCGCGGGCGTGACCCCTTCGGTGACGTGGTGCGCGATGCCGTCACGCCAATCCGTGCGGTGCAGAAACTGTCCGAACTGGGTGCCTACGGGGTGAACCTGCACGATAACGACCTCGTGCCCATCGACGCTACGCCCGCCGAACGCGACCGCATCGTGCGCGAGTTCAAGAAGGCGCTGGACGACTACGGCATGAAGCTGGTGATGGGCACCACCAACCTGTTCTACCATCCCGTGTTCAAGGACGGTGCTTTCACCTCGAACGACCCGAACGTTCGCGCCTATGCCCTGCAGAAGTCCATGCAGGCGATCGACCTTGCAGTGGAGCTGAGCGCCGAGATTTATGTCTTCTGGGGCGGGCGAGAAGGCACCGAGTGCGACGCCTCCAAAGACCCCACCGACGCCATCAAACGCTACCGCGAGTGTATCAACTTCCTGATCCACTACGTTAAGGATCAGAAGTACAGTCTGCGCTTCGCGATGGAACCCAAACCGAACGAGCCGCGTGGCGACATCTTCCTGCCGAACGTGGGCGCGATGCTGGCGTTCATCAGCACACTGGACGACCCCGACATGGTGGGCGTGAACCCGGAGGTGGCGCATGAGCACATGGCAGGGCTGAACTTCGCGCACGCGGTCGGACAGGCGCTGGAGGCGGGCAAACTGTTCCACATCGACCTGAACGCGCAGAAGCTGAACCGCTACGACCAGGACCTTCGCTTCGGCTCGGAGGACATTAAGGGGGCGTTCTTCCTGGTGAAACTGCTGGAGGATCATGGCTACAACGGACCGAGACACTTCGACGCGCACGCCTACCGCACGGAAGACGAGGATGGCGTGTGGGAGTTCGCGAAGGGCTGTATGCGCACCTACCTCATCCTGAAAGAGAAAGCGCGCCAGTTCAACGAGCATCCCGCCATTCAGGAACTGCTGGCACAGATTCAACCCCGTGATGGCGAACTGGAAAGCCTGATGAGCGCATACTCGCCGCAGAACGCACAGGCGCTCAGGCAGAAGCACTTCGACATCGAGGCGATGGGCAGGAAAGGGCTGAGCTACGAGAAGCTTGATCAGATGGTGATAGACCTGTTGCTGGGTGTCGCTTAGGGCGATGCAAGGGGCAGCCGCGAGAGGCTGCCCCTGTTTTCATAGAAGTGCCTGTGGGGTGCAAAGATTCAGCGATGGTTCTGGAAAAAAATGGCTGCGGGGGATGGATTCGAACCACCGTTACCTGGTCCAGAGCCAGGCGTCCTGCCGCTGAACGACCCCGCAGCGCTTTGACCGGTATATATTATTCCAAACAGGCGGCGATTTGTCAAGGCATTAAGCGGGGTGTTGCAAAAGACCAGACCTATCCCCCACCCCACTTCCCGACCTCGGAAGGGGGAGTTCGGAACCTCTCCTCGCTTCGGGGAGAGGTAGGGAGAGGGGTGTGCAAGCGCTTTTTACAGCGTTTCTGGTTGTCAATTCCTGGCTGGCAACGGATTTTCACGCACCCTCAGGAATCAAGCGTGGTGTTTGGGAAATCCGAACACAACCATTCACGACCAGCAGGTTCCCTTGCCCACCAACGGCGGATGCGCGTTGCAAGCACGGTGTCATTGCGAGCCTGCCCCCAAGGCAGGCGAAGCAATCCCCTTCGTGTTGTTGTGAAGCGCAGGGGATTGCTTCGTCGCTTCGCTCCTCGCGATGAGACAGGGGCACCGTGTCATTGCGAGCCTGCCCCCAAGGCAGGCGAA
>CAKZNX010000131.1 GCA_937132045.1 uncultured bacterium | reverse complement strand
AGCGCAGCGACGAAGCAATCTTCGTCCCATCCCGTAAGCCGCAGGGGATTGCTTCGCCTGCCTTGTGGGCAGGCTCGCAATGACACGTACTACTGGAGGTCCATGTGGCAGGGATATTCACGCCCCCGGCAGGCAAGCAACCCCTACCGACAAGTCGATTCAGTCACAGGGATTCCTGGCAGACCTTGACTCTCAGGCGCCAGGAGAGGTATACTTCAACTCAAGAAAAGTTACTATTATCAGGATGGAGGTTGCCGATGTCCGCACAAGAGAGGTTTCACACCTACAAAACGGCTGCCAGCGGCGAAGCAAAAACCAACACAGACTGGTGGCCCAAGCGCCTGAACCTGGCTATCCTTCGCCAGGAATCGTCCAAGTCGAACCCCATGGGGCGGGATTTCGACTACGTGAAGGGGTTTCAGAGCCTCGACTACTTTGCCCTCAAGCGCGATCTTGCCGAGCTCATGACCAACTCGCAGGACTGGTGGCCCGCCGATTTCGGGCACTATGGTCCGCTGATGATTCGCATGGCTTGGCACGCAGCGGGCACCTACCGTGTGATGGACGGACGCGGCGGCGCCAGCACGGGTCAGCAGCGGTTCGCTCCCACAGGCAGCTGGCCCGACAACGCCAACCTGGACAAAGCGCGGCGTCTCCTGTGGCCCATCAAGCACAAGTACGGACGCAAGATTTCGTGGGCAGACCTCATCATCCTTGCGGGCAACGTCGCTCTGGAGACAATGGGATTCAAGACTCTGGGCTTCGGCGGCGGACGTGTGGACGCCTGGGAACCAGACGAGTCCATCTACTGGGGACCGGAGACCACCTGGTTGGGTGACGAGCGGCGTATTGGCGAGCATAACTTCCAGAACCCTCTTGCTGCCGTGCAGATGGGCTTGATTTATGTGAACCCGGAAGGACCCAACGGTAAGCCCGACCCCGTCGCCGCCGCGAAAGACATTCGCGAGTCGTTCCGTCGCATGAGCATGAACGACGAGGAGACGGTGGCGCTTATCGCGGGCGGACACGCCTTCGGCAAGACGCACGGCGCCGGTCCTGCTAGCCACGTGGGACCCGAACCCGAGGCAGCCCCCATCGAGGCGCAGGGGCTGGGATGGGCGAGCAGCTACGGCTCCGGCAAGGGACCCGACACCATCACCAGCGGGCTGGAGGTAACCTGGTCGCAGACGCCCACGCGCTGGAGCAACTACTTCCTCGAGAACCTGTTCAAGTACGAATGGGAGCTGACCAAGAGCCCAGCCGGAGCATGGCAGTGGGTGGCGAAGGATGCACCGGAGGTTATCCCCGACGCCTTCGACCCGAACAAGAAGCATCGCCCCACCATGCTCACCACAGACCTCGCTCTGCGCTTCGATCCAATCTACGAGAAGATTTCGCGGCGCTTCCTCGAGCATCCGGAAGAGCTCGCCGACGCCTTCGCCCGTGCGTGGTTCAAGCTGACGCACCGCGATATGGGACCGCGCACGCGCTATCTGGGACCGGAGGTGCCGCAGGAGGAGTTCATCTGGCAGGACCCCGTTCCGCCGGTTGACCATCCGCTTATCGATGACGCCGACGTCGCCCACCTGAAGGCGCGCATCCTGGCGTCTGGCTTGTCCACCTACGAGCTGGTGTACACTGCCTGGTCTGCTGCGTCCACCTTCCGCAACTCGGACAAGCGGGGAGGTGCCAACGGCGCACGTATCCGGCTGGCTCCGCAGAAAGACTGGGAGGTCAACCATCCGGAGCAACTGCAGAAGGTGCTGGGAGTGCTGGAAGGTATCCAGCGCGAGTTCGACGAGCAGGCGTCGGGTGGAAAGAAGGTCTCTCTGGCTGACCTCATCGTGCTGGGCGGATGCGCGGCAGTCGAGGATGCGGCACGCAAGGCTGGCTACGACGTCACCGTCCCCTTCATGCCCGGGCGCACGGATGCCACGCAGGAGCAGACCGACGTGGACTCGTTCTCCTATCTGGAGCCCGTCGCCGACGGCTTCCGCAACTATGTGCATCCCGACGTCCTCGAGCCTGCCGAGTATCTGCTTGTGGACAAGGCGCAGCTGCTCAGCCTCACCGTGCCGGAGATGGTGGTGCTCATCGGCGGTATGCGCGCGCTCGGCGCGAACTATGGGCAGACTACACACGGCGTGTTCACCGATCGTCCGGGCGTTCTCACCAACGACTTCTTCGTGAACCTGCTGGACATGAGTACCGAGTGGGTGCCCGTGGATAAGGATGCCTGCCTGTTTGAGGGGCGCGATCGCAAGTCGGGTGAGGTGCGTTGGACCGCCACTCGCGTCGACCTGATTATCGGCGCGCACTCGGAGCTGCGAACTGTTGCCGAGGTCTATGGCGCCAGCGACGCACAGGAGAAACTCGTGCACGACTTCATCGCGGCGTGGAACAAGGTGATGAACCTTGACCGCTTCGACATCTGGCACGACCCGGCGGCTCACTTCGCGAAGACGCAGGGATAACGGGTGGTGGTGGCGGGGCACTGCCCCGCCACCAGCCCTTCTCTCCATGCACTCCCATTACACATCTGGATCGGCATCATAACGGCTTGCCGGTGAACAATCCGTCCACACGACCACCCCAAGAGGAAAGCGAGTGGCGTCGCAGAATGGAAAGAGGGGTGGTTAGTATGCGCACAGCTGCCATTGGGGTGGTGCTCATCCTGTTGCTGGCGTCCTGTCAGACTTCACAACCCCCTCAATCCAAAGGAGGTGGCAAGATGGACATCCGATTGACCAGCACTGCCTTCACTGAGGGAGGCGCCATCCC
>CAKZNX010000130.1 GCA_937132045.1 uncultured bacterium | reverse complement strand
TTCCGCAAGAGATGCTGGACGCCCTGCGCCGACTCTCTGAACATTCGGAAGAGAGGGGATGAGTCGTGACCGCCCGCGAGCGGTTTCGTGCCATCGCATGCGGGCAGACACCTGACCGAATGCCCTTCATGTTCGGAGGTCCTCGTGCATCCACCTTCGCCGCGTGGCGCAAGCAGGGACTGTCGGCGGAACAGCAGTCTCACTGGGCGGAGTTTGTCGGTGCAGAAGGGTTCGTGGGCGTCGGCAAGTTCGACTGCGGTCCGCTGCCCCCATTCGAGGAGAAGGTTCTGCACGAAGACGGCAACATTCGTATCTGGATCGACCACTGGGGCGTGAAGCGGATAGACGCCGTCCGCCAGCCTACCGAGGGCTTTGCCACGAGACGGTATCTGGAGTTTCCCATCAGGAGCCGCACCGACTTCGAGCAGATGAAGGCTCGTTTCGACCCGCACACTCCTCAGCGCACCACCCCCACGCCCGGCGATGATCAACGTCCTACCCTCAACCCCGACGGCTACCGGGTGTACCACGATACGGTCACCTGGCGCGACCGCGTTGAGCAGTGCAGGAGCAGTCGAGACCCGGTGTCCGTCACCATTCCGGGGCTCTGGTGGACGGCGCGCGACTGGACTGGCTTTGAAGGGCTATGCCTCCTATGCCTGGAGGAGCCAGATCTCGTGCACGAGATGATGGGGTTTTGGACATGGTTCATCATGGAGCTGTTTGACGAGCCTCTGCGCCATCTTCAGGTGGACACGGTGATGCTGAGTGAGGACATGGCCCTCAAGACCCATGCTATGATCTCGCCAGGCATGATGCATGAGTTCATGTTGCGCCGATACAGACGTCTCCACGCTTTTTTCAAGGAGCGAGGTGTGCACTGTGTGATGATGGACTCCGACGGCTATATCGGGCAGATACTGGAGGTGTTCCATCCGGACGCTATCGACGGCATCGCACCGGTGGAGATTGCGGCGAACAACGACCCCGACCGCTACCTGTGTCAGTATCCGCGTCTGTTCCTGATGGGTGGTATCGACAAGCGCGAGCTGATGTACAGGAAGGCTCAGGTGCGCCGCGAGGTGGTATGCCGTTACCGAACCGCGCGCGAGTACGGGCGTTACATCCCGACCGTAGACCACGGAGTTCCTCCCGATATACCCGTGCGCAACTTCCTTTACATGGTGGAACTCATGCGAGGCTTTGCCTGCGGCGAGGATCTGGATACCTACGAACCGCCCTGCGAGCTGGAAAGCCGCCTGGGACCGATTATCGAGATGTTTGACCCCTTGAAGGCGATTGCGGAAGCCTACGGCGAAGAGTAGAGAGACCGATTATGCTCCGCGCGGAACCCGTACAAGACCCGCGAGCGCCCCGGTAATATCCGAAGCGCGCATGAGCGACTCGCCCACCAGCACGGCATGGGCACCCGCCCGCGCCGCCCGCCGAACGTCCTCTGCGCTCTCAATTCCGCTCTCGCTGACCACCAGACGGTCATCCGGGATGAGGGGTGCCAGACGTTCGGTGACCTCCAGCGTGGTGTGGAACGTGCTCAGGTCGCGATTGTTGATGCCGATGACCTGCGCGCCAGCGTCAACCGCTCGCCGCACCTCTTCCGCCGTGTGCACCTCTACCAGCGCGTCCATACCCAGTTCGTGGGTATACGCAAGCAGGTCGTTCAGCTCCGCATCGGACAGCGCAGCGACGATAAGCAGGGCGGCATCAGCCCCCGCCACGCGCGCTTCCAGCACCTGATAGCGCGACAGGATAAAGTCCTTCCGCAGAACGGCAACGCTCACCCGCTGGCGTATCGCTCGCAGATACTCCAGATGCCCCTGAAAGAATCGCTCATCGGTGAGCACGCTGATGGCACTCGCGCCATGTTGAGCATACGTCTCGGCGATGTGCAGAGGGTCGAACTGCTCGCGAATGACCCCTTTGCTCGGTGATGCCTTTTTCACCTCCGCGATAACCGCCACAGACCCGTCGTCTCGTCGCAGCGCCCGCGCAAACGACCGAACCTCTGGCGCATCGGACAGCTGCAGCTCAAGCCGTTGGCGAGGCACCTGCGCCTGTGCCCGCGCGACCTCTTCCCGCTTGTGGGCAAGAATGGTATCCAGAATGTTCACGCCGTGCCCGCCGCCTCCTGCGTGAACTGTATGTATTGCTCCAGCACGCGCATTGCTGCGCCCGAGTCGACCATCTCGCGGGCAACGTCGATGCCCTCGTGCAGGTCTCGTGCCTTTCCGCCTACCACAATGGCTGCCGCGGCGTTGAGAAGAAGCAGGTCACGTGCCGGTCCCGGCTCGCCGGCGAAGAGGCGTCGTATGACTTCTGCACACGAGTCGGGGTTGTTTGGTGCGGTCACTTCTTCCGGTGATGCACGACGAAGACCGAACTGCTCGGGGCAAAGGCGCTCCTCCCGCATCTGCCCGTTCTTCAGATGCACCACCACCGTCTCGCCCAGCGTGGAAAGCTCGTCCATGCCCGGTTCGCCGTGTACCACCATCGCTTCCTCAGACCCCAGTTCGCGCAGCACCTCGGCTATCAAACGGGCGAGGCCGGCAGAGAAGACGCCAAGCAGCTGCCGTGAGGCTCCAGCGGGGTTGGTCAACGGTCCCAGCAGGTTGAACACCGTTCGCACGCCCAGCTCCTGCCGAATGGGGGCAGCATACTTCATGGCGGGATGGTGCGACCGTGCAAACAGGAAGCCAATGCCGATCTCGTCGATTGCGCGAGCGAGTTGTTCCGGCGAAAGCTCCAGCCGACAGCCGAGCGCCTCCAGCACATCGGCACTACCGCACTTACTGGTGACCGCCCGATTGCCGTGCTTGGCGACCGGGATACCTGCTGCTGCCGCCACAAAAGCGACCGCCGTCGACACGTTGAAAGTCTTCACACGGTCTGCCCCTGTTCCACAGGTGTCAATTAGCTCTGCTTTGCGCCGGGGATGCACCTGCACGGCGTGGCGGCGCATGGTCTCGGCACAGCCGGCGATCTCCTCGGCGGTCTCGCCCTTCATACGCAGAGCAATCAACCAGCCTGCGGTCTGCGCCGGCGTGGCGTTACCACTCATGGTGGCTTCCATCAGCTCCGCTGCTTCCGTACGGGCGAGGTCCTGTCCCTCTACAAGTTTGGCAATCGCTTGCTGAACGGTCATGCTTGTCTACCCTATCTCCCGAATGTGTGGTGGTGGTTCGGCGTTCAGAGACTGGCAACCGTCGGCGGTGACCACGACGAGGTTCTCAATGCGCATTCCGAAACGTCCCGGCAGGTAGATGCCCGGCTCCACGCTGAAGCACATACCCTCCTCCAGTATCTGCTGGTTCCCCCGCACGAGATACGGCGGCTCGTGCACAGACAAGCCGATGCCATGACCGGTGCGATGCACAAAATACTCGCCGTAGCCCGCTTTATCGATCACGGCTCGCGCTGCGGCATCCACCGATTCGGCGGTCACACCGGGCTTCACCACCGCCCGAGCAGCGTAGTGCGCATCATACACGATCTTATAAATCTTCTGGATTTCCGGGGTGGCTTCACCGATGCACACGGTGCGCGTCATGTCGGAGTTGTAGCCGTTCAGTCGCGCTCCGTAATCGATGACCACCACATCGCCAAGGTGCAGTACGGTATTGGTCGGGCGGTAGTGGGGTTGTGCGCTGTGCTTGCCTGCAGCCACGATGGGCAGACCGAACGCCATCTCCGCCCCCTGCGCCTCTATCTCCGCCTGAATGGCGCACGCCACCTCCCGCTCCGTATTGCCCACCGAGCACAGTGCCAACCCTGCCCCAAAGGCGTTGTCGGCATAGCGCGATGCCTGCGCGATGTGCCACAGTTCATCTTCATCCTTGCGGATGCGTGCGGCTGCCCAGATGTTCGTACCCGGACGATACAGGGCGGTCGGCATTATCTGCTGCAGCTTCAGGAGGAACAGCGCGGGCAGCTCCTCATCGATAGCGATAATGGCAGTGGCGAGGTCCATCTCCTGTGCCACTTCGCGCAACACGGGGTCCACGCCTTCGTGGTCTTCCCATACCCGAATATCGCCGACGCCAAACGCCTCCTGCCTCGCGCTCTCCGCGCTCAACGCCGGAACAACCAGCACAGGCTCGCCCTGCGCCGGAACGAAAAGCGCCATGAAACGCTCGTGCGCAGGCTCCACAAACCCGGTAAGGTACTGCATGTTCACCGACGGCGCAGCAACGAAGCAATCCGCCCCTTCCTGCAACATCGCCTGCTGCATCACTGCGCGGCGATGATGAAGAACGTCAGTGTTCATCGATATCCCCCCTGTTAGCCGTTGCGCCGCAGTCTCCATCTCAGGTTCAACGCATGGTCAGGAAATTGCGCAGCAGACCCTTGCCCGGTTGCGTCAGAATGGACTCTGGATGGAACTGAACGCCCTCGATGGAGTACTCCCGATGACGCACGCCCATAATTTCGCCATCGTACGTCTCTGCCGAGATTTCCAGGCACTCCGGCAGGCTCTCCCGAGCAATCACCAGCGAGTGATAGCGAGTGGCTTCGAATGGATTGGGCAGTGAGCGAAACACCCCCCGACCATCGTGGTAGATTGCCGAAGTCTTGCCGTGCATCAGCTGCCTCGCCCGAACGATGTCCCCACCGAAAGCCGCGCCGATACACTGATGTCCCAGACACACGCCCAGAATAGGCACCTTGCCCGCGAACCGCTGTATTAGCGGCACCGAAATGCCAGCCTCCCTCGGAGTGCACGGACCTGGCGAAATCACGATGCGCTCAGGACGCAGTTCTTCGATCTCCTCAAGCGTGATTGCATCGTTGCGATAGACGCGCACGTCAGCACCCAGCTCGCCGAAATACTGAACCAGATTGTAGGTGAAACTGTCGTAGTTGTCGATAATCAATAACATAACGTCCTCACTCCAGACCGGCTTCTGCCATCTCCACCGCACGTATCAGCGCGCGCGCCTTATTCAAGCATTCCTGATGTTCACGCTCTGGAACGGAATCCGCAACGATGCCCGCCCCTGCCTGAATGTACGCCACCTGATTTTTCATCACGATGGTGCGAATGGCAATGCATGTGTCCATGTCCCCGCTGAAGCTGAAGTAGCCGACGGCACCCGCATAAATACCCCGGCGAGTTGGCTCCAGCTCCTCGATGATCTCCATGGCGCGTACCTTGGGCGCTCCCGACACCGTACCGGCTGGGAAGCAGGCGCGCAGGGCGTCGAAGGCATCCTTATCGGGCGCCAGCCTACCCTTCACGTCCGACACGATGTGGATGACGTGTGAGTACTGCTCGATGGTCATCAATTCCTCCACACGCACAGTGCCGAACGCGCACACCCGCCCGAGGTCGTTACGCCCAAGGTCCACCAGCATCACATGTTCCGCGCGCTCCTTCTCGTCCGCCAGCAACTCCTGAGTCAGGCGTTTGTCGTCTTCGGGAGTCCTTCCGCGCGGTCGAGTTCCGGCAATCGGACGGGTGGTGGCAATGCGCTTCTCCACCGTTACCAGAATCTCTGGCGACGCCCCTGCCAGCACCACGTCGTCGAGCTCCAGATAGAACATGTAGGGAGACGGGTTCAGCGAACGCAGGGCACGATACACATCGAACGGATGCGCCTGAATGGGTGCCTGCCAGCGCTGTGAGATGACCATCTGCGTTCCGTCTCCCGCCGCGATATACTCTTTGGTACGTTCCACCGCGCGCTGGTATTGCTCGGGACTCTGGTTGGGTGTGAAGACAACCGGCGTCTGCCGAGCCGGGGTCTTGACCGCTGGGGGAAGCGGCGCCCGCAACCGTTCGATCAGTTCATCCACCCGGTTACACGCATCGTCATAAGCCCTGTCCACGTCATCCTGCACATGCGCGTTGCTCAGCGCAATAATTCGATGCCGCACATGGTCGAATATCAGAAGCGAGTCCGCCAGCAGGAAGCAGCTGTCGTCCACCTGCAGGTCGTCTACCGTGTCCTCAGGGAGGCGCTCAAAGAATCGCACCATGTCATACCCGATGTAGCCCACCAGCCCTCCCACAAAGCGAGGAAGCTCGGTGGGCAGGGCGATGCGAAAGCCGCTGAGCAGAGACTTCAGCCGATACAGCGGATCCTGTCCTTCGGGAATGGTCTCGATGGCTACCGTGCCGCCTCGAAGCAGGCGCACCTGCCTGCCCTTGCTTCGAGATACCAGCGAAGGCTCGGTTCCCAGAAAGGAGTAACGCGCGATGCGTTCCCCACCTGCCACACTCTCCAGCAGAAAGGAGTATCTCCCCCGCGCGATTTTGCGGAACGCCGAGACGGGCGTCTCCATGTCTGCCAGAATCTCACGGTAGACGGGTATCAGATTGCTCTGTCGTGCTAGGCGATGGAACTCCTCTCGCGAGGGAGAGAACATGATCCGCGCGTCCTCCCGCTGCGTGCAGTGAATGGTAGCATATTATAGCAGATTGGGGGTCAACACGTCTACATGTCAGTCGTGCTGTGCTCGAACCGTGCAGCGACAGCGCAGCAGAGCCATTACAATTGGTGAACACGCGACAGCAGATGCGGGTCACCCCCATCGATTTCAAACACCTTCTCCCGACTTCGGGTGCCATGCATCAGCCGTACTCTGCCTCTCGAAACGCCCAGCGTCTTTGCCAGCAGGTCACGGCACGCTTCATTCGCCTGACCTTCCGCAGGGCGAGCGGTCACCCGCACGTGCAACATCTCGCCATCCCAGCCCTCCACCTCGTTGCGTGAAGAGCACGGGGTAACCCGAACCTTCAGCGTCCATGCGCTCATCCTGCCATCTTCAGCAACTGCATCGCTACCAGCGCCACGGAGTTGTTCAAAGCATGCATCCAGAAACAGGGCACCAGACTGCGCCGTTCCACGAACAGGAGTCCCAGTACGACCCCGATGACGAACACCGCGATCCAGCCCAGATACAGCTGGGGATGCAGAACCGAAAACACCAGCGCCGAGCCAACGATACCCACCCACCGGCTACCAGTACGCGCCCACACCGCGTTGAGCAGCACACCCCGGAAAAATACCTCCTCGAACAGTGGTGCAAAAACACCTGCTACCAGAAACAGCAGCACAGTGACCCAGAGAGGGTTCTCCGTAGATGCCACTCCCGCAATAGGATGCGCAGGACTGGGCAGATTCGGAAGCAGCACCTGCACCAGCACCACCGTCACCAGCAACAGCGGCACCATCGCCACATAAGCCCCGGTGCCCCACGCGAAATGCGCGGTCAGCCGATTCCAGTCCAGCCCTATCTCACTCCAGCCTACGCCATCCCGTCGCATCTTCTGGTGCAGTGCCCACAAAGCCACCGTACCTGTCGCCACCTGCACCAACAACACCAGCGGCACCAGCAAATTCGCAGACGGTGGCAGAGCACGTGCCAGAACTCCACCAACCCAGCCTCCCACATATGTCGCGCCGAAGTATACCGCGAGTCCCCAGAGCACAGTATCCGCATGTTGAGGCAGCAGCGGCGAAACGACAGGCGCCAAGCCCCTGACAGATGTCTTCCACGCGAAGAACGCCACCCACATCGCCACTCCACCCAGAATGAGGAAGGCAACCACACCAAATACCACCAGCAACACCCGCTGAAGACGGTCCGCCTCCTGATGCGCCCGGGCGTCCCATACGCGCGCGCCATCCGCATTGCCTGCTCGGAACTCCAGATGTTTGAGCGCTAGCAGACGCATCCATCCCAGGTTCGCACCATCGATCGTGCGACGGAACTCAGCCGCTTCGGCGTCGCTGATACGGCGCCGCTCGCCGTACACCACCCGGCACCAGCGGATGACCGCCTCCCGCTGCTGGGCGGAAAAGCGCGTGGGCGCGGAGGGAATTCGGGTCAGGAGGTCATTGATGCGCTGACGAGCCACTTGCTCCCCCAGCGTGGTGGAACGGTCGTCCACCAGAATGATTGCGCGTGCCAGGGCACCAAGCGGGGCATCGCGAGTGGTCAGCAGTTTGAGCACATTGTTCCACTCGTCAGGCTGAACGGCACCGAGGGGCAGAAGGTTGCCATACAGCATCCGCACGGCGAAGTCTGCCTGCATTATCCTGGATGACCAGGCATCTACCCGGTCGGTCAAGCGAGGACGCAGCATCAACAGATTCGACAGCACAATAACAGCAAACAGCGCCAGTGCGACCCAGAGAGCTGCTCCACCTTTAGGCGACGCAGCCCCAGTCTCAGGTGGCGGGGTCTGCATGGGTGAACTCCGGCTCCGATTGTTGCGATTGCTCCTGATTCTCGGCGTCGGGGATGCTAGGACCTGGTAGAGGCACCGAGAGATACCGTTCCACCATCTCCAGCATCCCGCTCAGCGCAGCACGCAGTTCGATGGCAAAGCGTTGTCGGTGGGCGCGAAGGTCTTCGATAGCCTTCATCTGTTGCTCCAGCTGCTGACGCGCCTGCAGTTCCGCCTGTGCTCGTAGGACCTCCGCCTCGCGGTGCGCGTTTGCACGAAGCTCGTCTGCCGTGCGCTGAGCCAGAACCAGCGCCTCTTTTAGTGCCTCCTCGATGGCGCGGTAACGCTCGAGCTCCTGCTGCATTTGCGCTACCTGCTCGCGCAGGCGGGCGTTCTCCACCACCACCGCCTCGTAATCCGAACCGACTTCCGCGAGGAACTCGTCCACGTCGCTGGGGCGGTATCCGCGCAGCCCTCGCCGGAAGCGTTTGTTGGTGATATCTATCGGTGTTAGTCTGACTGGTGTGGTCATCGCTACAATCGCCACAACATCTGACGCACAATCTGGATGACGATCAGCGCCACAAAGGGGCTAAAGTCCAGCCCGTAACGCCAGGGCGGCATGATCTTGCGTATCGGGTCCAGTATGGGAGAGGTTATCCGACTGAGCGTGCGAGGCACAGGGTGCCACGGGCTCCACTTGACGACGTTGGCGAACATCAGCCACGACAGGATGACGTCCGCCAGTATTGCCCACGTGAGCACCTGCAACAGCAAGTCGAGCACGCCTGCTATCATTCCTGCTGGTTCGCTCCCGAAGAGGGTGAACTATCGCGCGTGATGGTGTCGCGAATATTCTTGCGCACCGCCTCCATCTGGTCAATGGGCATCATCGGAAAGCGACGCAGCAACTCCTGCCACGTCTCCACTGCTTTCTGCTTCTCTCCCAGCCGCGCGTAAACATGCCCCAGCGTGTTCCACACAAACCATTCGCAGGGATACTTGATCGCCTGTTCGAGGTAGCCGCGCGCCCTCGCATAATCTTTCTTGCGCAGGTAGTAATACTGCCCCAGCTCGTAATACAGGTCGTAGCGGTTGGGGTTGTTGCGCAAGCCGCGTTCATACATAGCGATTGCCTCGTCATCACGGTTCGAACTCCACAGCAGCCAGCCCGCGTTCTCGTAGGCATCGATGTTCGTCGGGTCAAAGGCGATCAGGAAGTAGGTCATGTTAATCAGGCGCTCATGCTGACCGTCGTGCCACCAGCTGTCCATCTGCACGACCCATCGATCCAGCATTCCGTCGATGATCGAGGCGACGCGCTTCTGTACGTCTGCTGGCATCTGCTGCGCCTGAGCCGATGCGAATACCAAACACAGTACGGCGATCAAAGGTAGTCGTTTCATGATCGTGAGGTCCTCTCTCTTCACAACGTTTGATACTATTGTCGGCAACCGCACCGCCCTGTAGTAGTATACGGGGAATTGCCCGCAAAAATCAACGCGGTTTGACGCAGATGCCGATTTGGACTATACTGCCAGTGCTGCTGGAGACGAAATGAATGAGACGAATGGTCGTCACACTGTTCTGGCTGGAGACCCTTCTGGCGGTTGCTGGTCTCATACTGCTCGCGGTGCGTCGGTATACAGAGCGGCTGGAGTGGCACGAGCTGCTTCAACCTACCTGGTACGACACGGTTCTGGGCGTCGGCGCCACTGTTGTGATGCTGGCATTTGCCTTTGCCGGCTCGGCGATGGCGGAGCGTTCACCCGCGTGGGCTTTCCTGAGAAGGTGGATGCTGCAGGTTACGCCGCTGCTGGCGTCGATTCGCCCAAGGGACGCGCTGGCTCTATCGCTGGTAGCAGGCTTCGGGGAAGAGATGCTGTTCAGAGGCGTCATTCAACCGATAGCCACCATCTGGGTGGCATCTGCCCTGTTTGCGGTGGTGCATGTGTTGCGCTGGGACAGTGACGGGCTGAAAGTGACCGCTTTCTACCTGCCGTTCGGTTTCCTGCTAGGATCCCTGTACGAGTTTACCGGAAACCTGTGGGGATGCTGTGTGGCGCACGTGCTGTACGACCTGACTGCCCTCTTCTGGATGCGACGCCAACAGCAGGCGTGGAGATAGCTGCGGATTAGGAAGGAATCCCGCCGGTGAAAGTGCAATGATTCGGGTCGATGAAAGGGCGCTTCGACCGCCCTGAGGACATGTTGCCTCTGTAAAGAGGATTTTCTTCAAAGCCCTCAGGACACCCCTTTACAATCGCGCGCGGATAGTGTAGAATATGTGCGCACGGCTTGAGGGACACAATATCTTGTGTGAGTATTGATACAATTTACTACATGTTGTTTGTACCGACTTTTATCTACTTTTCTGAAGCCGTATGGGCTTAGCCTCGCAGGAACGGGAGCCGGGGGTCTAAAAGCGATGTCAGCACCGCAATTTGTGCATCTGCATACGCACACGGAATACAGTCTGCTGGACGGCGCTAACCGGATTGGACCACTTGTGCAAAGAGTTGCCGAACTGGGTATGCCTGCCCTCGCCATCACAGACCACGGCGTGCTGAGCGGTGCGATCGCATTCTACGGGGCTTGTGTGCAGGCAGGAATCAAACCGATTATCGGGTGCGAGGTGTACGTTGCTCCCCGCAGGCGAACCGACCGCGACCCGCGCAAGGACTCATCATACTGTCACCTGCTGTTGCTCGCGAAAAACCTCGCTGGCTACAAGAACCTGATTCGCCTCAGCACCATCGCTTCGCTGGAGGGGTTCTACTACAAACCGCGGGTGGATCACGAGCTTCTGCAACAGTACAGCGAAGGGCTTATCGCCACCACCGGCTGCCTGAGCAGTGAGGTTTGCACCGCGCTTGTGAATCGGGACTACCAGAAGGCGCTGCGCATTGCGGGTTTCTACCGGGACCTTTTCGGCAAGGGTAACTATTTCGTGGAGCTGCAGGACCACGGACTGACCGAGCAGAAAGCCATCCGTGAACCGCTCATCCAGCTGGCTCGCGATCTCGGGGTGCCCCTTATCTGCACAAATGACGTGCACTACCTGACGGCGGATGATGCCCGAGCGCATGATGTGCTCCTCTGCATCCAGACGGGCAGAACGGTGCAGGACGAAGACCGCCTGCGATACGGTTCAAATGAGTTCTACCTGAAGACCCCCGAGCAAATGGCGGAGCTGTTCCCCGACCATCCGGAGGCACTGGAGAACACCTTGCGCATTGCCGAGATGGTGGACCTGCGTCTCGAGTTTGGGCGGGTACACCTGCCAAACCCCGAGCTGCCGGACGGACACACCGCCATGAGCTACCTCGCGCATCTGGCACGTGATGGCATGCAGCAACGCTACCATCCCGTGACGCCAGAGGTGGAGCAGCGCCTCGCTTACGAGCTGGAGGTGATTGAGAAGACCGGTTTCGCGCCCTATTTCCTGATCGTGCGAGACTTCGCGCAGTTCGCTCGCGACAGAGGCATCTTCTTCGGGGTGCGCGGCTCAGCGGCGGGCAGTTTGGTCTCTTACTGCATCGGCATCACCGACATCGACCCGCTCCACTACGGATTGACCTTCGAGCGCTTCCTGAACCCGGAACGCGTGCAGATGCCCGATATCGACATGGATTTCGAGGACACTCGCCGCGACGAAGTGATCCGCTACGTCACCGAAAAATACGGCGAGGACCGCGTGGCGCAAATCGGCACCTTCGGGACGCTGGGTGCGAAGCAGGCAGTGCGCGATGTGGGCAAAGCGCTGGGCATCCCCGCGCAAACGGTGGACAAAATTGCGCGGCTGATACCCTCCGGCCCCAAGGTGACGATTGACAGTGCGCTCAAGGACAATACCGAACTGACACAGCTGATACAGCAGGAACCCCGGTTGCAGGAGCTGATCGAGATTGCCAAACGGCTGGAAGGTGTGGCACGCCATATGAGCACCCACGCGGCAGGAGTGGTCATCAGCCGCGATGCCCTGTCGGAACACGTTCCGCTGGCGCGTGTAGGCGATGGTCCGCCGGTGACCCAGTACGACATGGGGTCGCTGGAGAGAATCGGCTTGTTGAAGATGGATTTCCTCGGGCTGACGAACCTGACCATCCTCGCCAGGACTCTGCAGAACATCGAAAGGACCCGAGGCATACGCATCGACCTGCGGCGTATTCCGCTGGACGACCGCAAGACATACGAGATGCTTGGACAGGGCGACACCACCGGTGTGTTTCAGCTGGAGTCGCAGGGAATGCGACGGCATATCTCCGAGCTGAAGCCGGGAGATGTGCGAGAGCTCGCGGCGATGGTTGCCCTGTACCGCCCCGGACCGATGGACCATATCGGCGAATACATCCGTTCCAAGCTGGGACTGCAGCCCATTACTTACCCACACCCGTGGCTGGAGCCTATCCTGAAGGAGACCTACGGCGTCATCGTCTATCAGGATCAGGTTCTTCAGATCGTGCGTGCGCTGGCGGGTTTTACGTTGGGCCAGGCGGATATCCTGCGGCGCGCGATGGGCAAAAAGAAGGCAGAAGACATGGACAAGATGCGCGCCAAATTCATCGAGGGCGCGAGGCGAAACGGTATCGATGCGCAACAGGCGGCACACCTGTACGGACTGATTGAACCCTTTGCGGGCTATGCCTTCAACAAGGCGCACGCCGTGTGTTACGCGGTGGTTGCCTACCAGACCGCTTATTTGAAGGCAAACTATCCCGTGGAATACTTCGCGGCGCTCATGGCAGCGCACTTCGATAATCAGAGCAAGGTCGTTCAGTACGTAGAAGAGTGCCGCAGGCGTAACATTCCGATACTCCCCCCCGATATTAACCGCAGCGATGTGGACTTCGTCGTGGAAGGTGAGGCTATACGGTTTGGACTGGGCGCCATCAAGAACGTGGGTAAAGCCGTGGTGGAAGTGATATTGCGCTCGCGGGCAGACGGTCCCTTCACCAGCCTGTTCGATTTCTGTGTGCGCATTCTGGAACAACAGGGCAACTTGGGCAAGAGCACTGTGGAGACGCTCATTCAGGCTGGGGCGTTCCAATCGCTGGTGCCCAACCGCAACACACTGTTGTCGGCGCTCGATGACACCTGGCAGGCAGCACAGCGTGCGGTGCACAATCGGCGTATCGGTCAGGAGTCGCTGTTTGCTCCCGGTCAAGCAGACCACGTGGAGGAACCGCCCCTGCCCAACGTGCCCGAAATGTCCAGAGACCAGATACTCGCCTACGAGAAGGAGTTGCTGGGGGTGTATCTGGCGGACCATCCGCTTCGCTCGTTGCAGTCGCGTCTGAGGCAACTGGGCGTCGTGCCGTGCAATCAACTCAGGGACCTGTCGGATGGCGCGCCGGTGCGCGTGGCAGGCGTGATCACCAGTGTGCGCCCGCTTCGCACCAAACGAGGCGACCGCATGGCGGTGGTCACCATCGAGGACCTGACGGGAACCGTCTCCGTCACGGCGTTCCCCACAGCCTATCAGGAGCATCAGTCCCTCCTGACGAAGGATAGCCTCGTGCTGCTGGAAGGTAAAGTGAAGCATCGTGACCGCCTGCGCAGCGATGATTCGGAAGCCGCCGAGGTTCAGGTGGAGCTGCTCTGCCAGAAGGCACATCCTCTAGCTGATGGCAGCACGCCAAACGGCAACGGCGGTAACGGCAAGCATTCCGCGCCCACTCTGCACATTCGCCTCACTCCCGAGCACCGACCAGCCCTGCGCATTCTGCGCGAGATTCTGACACGACGCCCGGGCGAGGCAAGACTCGTGCTGCACATTGACGCAGGCAAGCAGCGCTACCGCGTCATCTCTCACCTGAATGTGGACGTGAGCGA
>CAKZNX010000129.1 GCA_937132045.1 uncultured bacterium | reverse complement strand
AGGCGAAGCAATCTCCTGCGCTTTACGGTAGTTGAAAGGGATTGCTTCGTCGCTGCGCTCCTCGCGAGGACACATAGAGTGTGGAGGGCGAACCTCCCGGTGAGCCGGTTTGGGGTGCGTTCTCGGCTCGGCGGGGGTTCCTCGCCCTCCAAAGGCGGGTGTTACTAAGGAAGGATAGACCATCTTGAAGGAATGGCATAAAGAATACGCAATTCAGTTTCGGGGACCAGAAGATTGTTCAAACTGTCTTTATGTTCGCAGACCTAACATCCTCCTGCGTTGCACCTGAGGGAGGTGCAAAATGAAAATCAATGTGTGGAATGGCTTCGACAATTCGGACGATGAGCACGAGGAGGAAGAGTCCAGCTACAGCATCGCGCGCAGTGTCGTTCCGGAACCACTCTATATTCCCGTCGACAAGCTGGGCTTTTCCCCTGGCACATCAGGCGCCTATCGCCGGCACCGTGGACCACCTTCCTTGTGGGTGGGAGGGAGGTCGAGGAGCACCAGTTGCGGTCAGCCGATGTGTATCCCTACATCGTGGACGAAGGCGTCATCATGATGGTGCCATCCGGCGTGAGGGAACCGGTGATGCTGGTGCCAGAGCTCCGACCGCACGACGACGAGAGAGAGGACGGGCTTGGATAGCGCGCGTAGCGTAGTCGTAGCACAGGCTGCTATTCGCTTCCTTCCTGCTTGCCGAGGTCCTGCGGCGGGATCGAGCGCCCCACCAGCCCCGCCAGCGCCACAATGGTCAGCAGATAGGGCAGTGACAGGAGCAGCTCGGAGGGCACGCGCGTCCCAAACAGCAGCTCGCCCTGCAAACGCTGCTGAAAAGCATCCAGAAAGCCGAACCCCAGCGCCGCTGCAGTGGCTCCCAGAGGCGTCCACCTGCCGAAAATCACTGCCGCCAGCGCGATGAACCCCTTTCCAGCACTCATGCCTTCAGTGAACACGTTCAACTGGCTGAGCGAGAGGTACGTGCCTGCCAGCGCCGCGAACACTCCGCTAAGTATCACACACTCGTAACGAACGACGCGCACCGGAATACCTGCCAGTCGGCTTTTGTGGGCGCTCTCGCCTGTCGCCCGAACCCGCAAGCCCCACATGGTGTGATACAGCAGCCCATGCAGTGCGAACGGCAAGACCAGTATCAGGATGACAAACGGGCTCTGCCCCGACAGCAACCCGCCCAGCACCGGCACCGGTTGAAGCCAGCGAAGGCTCCACTCGGCGACGGTGTCTGCGCCGGGAGGACGTTCGAAAAAGCGACGAAGGAGAAAGACCGTCAGTCCCGCGGACAGCAGGTTGACAGCCATGCCGCTCACCACGTGGTCGGCCCGAAACCGCTGGGTCAACACCGCATGCAACAGCCCCAGCAACGCGCCTGCCAACATGCCGCACAGCACACCTATCCACGCGCTTCCCAGCGTCACCGCCGCCGCCCAGCCCACGAAGGCTCCCATCAGCATCTGTCCTTCCAGCCCGATGTTCACCACGCCACTGCGTTCGGACAGGATGCCTCCCATCGCCGCCAGCGCCAGCGGTGTCGCGAGACGCAGCGCACTGCGGAACAGTTCGATGTCGAAGAGGTCGCTCATGAGCCCGTCCTCCGTCGGAACCGCATCGCCGCCAGGAAAAAGATGATAACCGCCTGCACCACCGTGGTGATTTCGCGGGGAACCGCCGGAGTGGTCACCGACTGCATGTACACGGCGCCGTTCTTCATCGCGCCCAGCACCACCGCCGCCAGCACCGCTCCTAGCGGATGGTTGTTGCCGAGCAGGGCAACCGCGATGCCGTCAAACCCGTATCCGGGCGAGAACTGGTCGTAGTAGCGGTGATGCACGCCCAGCACCTCCACCGCCCCTGCCAGCCCAGCGATTGCCCCACTCAGCGCCATACTGCCCCATATCACCCGCGAGACCCGTACCCCAGCCGCCCGCGCCGCTTCGGCATTGGCGCCAACCGCCCTCAACTCGTAGCCCCATACCGTGCGCTTCAGAACATACCAGAGCAGCAGAGCCGTCCCCAATGCAATTAGCGAGCCGACGCTGAGGCGTGTGCCCTCCACCAGCACCGGCAGCCAAGCCGACGGCAGCGCCTCGGGAGTCTGCGGCGACATGGAGTTCGGGTCCTTCCACACCTTCGTGACCAGATACTGCGTGAGGTAGATGGCGATGTAGTTCATCATGATGGTGGTGATGACCTCATGCGCCCCGCGCCACGCCTTCAGGATACCCGGTATCCAGCCCCAGAACGCCCCCGCCAGCGCACCTGCCAGCAGCGCCAGAGGCACATGCACAAACGGCGGCAGCCCCGAGACGGCAAATCCTACCCACGCCGACGCCAGCGCCCCCACCAGCAACTGCCCCTCCACGCCGATGTTGAACTGTCCTGCTAGCAGTCCCAGCGCCACTGCCAGCCCGGTAAATAGCAGAGGCGTGGCGTTCAGCAGGCTCTCGGCAAGAGCGCCATGTGCAAACAGCGCCCCCTCCCACCAGGCAAGCAGAGCAGGCACAGGGGGGCTGCCTGCCAAAACGATGACCAGCGCCGCAACCGCCATGGCCAGCAACAGTACGCCCACAGGCAACATCAGCGCACGCCAGGTGCCTTTCACGCGCCGCCTCCCTTCGCCGCGCCCACCATCAGCGCACCGATCTCCTCGCGACGCCGTCGTTCGCCTTCCACGATGTCCACCATCCGCCCGTCAAACAGCACCCCCACCCGGTCGCACAGCGTCAGCAGTTCGTCCAGGTCGAACGACACCACCAGCGCCGCCGCCCCCGCTTCACACGCCTCGCGGATGGCATGGTGTACGGCGCGGGTGCTGGAGGCATCCAGCCCTCGCGTGGGTTGTCCGGCGATGAGCAGTGCCGGGATCTGCATCAGCGCCCGCCCCACAACCACCTTCTGCTGATTCCCGCCCGATAGTGCAGAGAACGGCGCCTCCGCAGAAGGCGCGCGCACGGCGAACCGCTCGATGATGCGCTGAGCGAACTCTTTCATCCGCACAAACGACAGCGACAGCACCGAGCCAAACCCACCCTGTCGGTGCAATCCCATCGCAGCGTTCTCCGCGACCGACCATTCCAGAATCGCTCCGCGCAGGTGACGGTCCTCCGCGATGTAACGCACCCCCCGACGCAGGCGGTAATGCGCGGGCAGATGGGTCATCTCCTCGCCGTCCAGCCATATCCTGCCTCCCGCAGGAAGTACAAGACCCACCAGCGCGTCGATCAGCTCCGCCTGGCCGCTGCCGTCCACGCCTGCAATGCCGAACACCTCGCCCGGATGCACCTCGAACGACACGCCTTTCAGCCCTGCCCGGCTTCGCACCGGCGCAACAGTCAATCCCTCCACCCACAGGCGCGGCTGATCGCCCAGCCTTGTGCCCAGCAGCAGTTCGTCTTCCGGCAGGACGCCTTCCTCGCCCACAATCAGCCGCGCGAGGGTGCGGGCATCCACCTGCGGCTCTGCGTCGGGATGTTCCCGTATGGGCATCGAGGCGACCACCTGCCCCGCCCGCAGAACGGTGACCTCATCGGCGTGCGCCAGCACCTCCTGCAGTTTGTGAGTGACCAGCAGCACGGTACGCCCCTCCTGCGCGAAGCGATGAAGCAGGGCAAAGAACGCCTCGGCGTCCGCAGGAGGCAGCACGGCGGTCGGCTCGTCGAAAATCAGTACCCGTGCGTCGCGCAGCAACAGCTTCAGAATCTCCACCTTTTGCTGTTGCGACACCGACAGTGCGCCTGCCGGAGCATTCCAGTCCGCCTGCAACCCGATGACGCCCGCCAGTTCGCGCGCGCGTTCCAGCACCCTCGCCTTCGGCAGTGGCGCAAGCCCCGCACCAGCGCCGCCCAGAATCAGGTTCTCGAGCACGCTCAGGCGCGGTATCAGCGCGTAGTGCTGACTGACCATCCCCAACCCAGCCGCCAGCGCCTCCGCAGGCGAGCGAAACCGCACCGGCTGTTCCATCAGGTGCACCGTGCCGCTGTCGGGTGGAAAGACGCCGTACAGGATGTTCATGAGGGTGGTTTTGCCTGCACCGTTCTCGCCCACCACGGCATGAATGGTGCCTTCTCGAACGGCGATGCTGATGTCCCTGTTCGCCTGCACCAGGCCAAAGCGCTTGCAGATGCCGTCCGTGCGAACGGCAATACGGTCGCTATGGCTCATTCTCTGCGCTTTGCTCCATCTGAATGGCTCGGGCGATGTTGGGGTCGGTGCGCCGTACTTCCTGCACCGCGGACTTGGGGCGGGAGGCAGAACGCAGCTCCGCCAGCAGCGCATCGTACTCGTGTTCGTTCAGAGGCAGTTCGACAGGCTTCTGACGGACGGCGGAAAGAACCATCGCGTTCGCCAGCTCGAGGCTTTGCAGAGCCTCCTCACCCGGCGCAATCAGGCTCTGTGCCCGCCCCAGCACCACCTGCACGAAATTGCGGATGACCGCCTCGTGCCCAGTGACCGAATCGTCCAGCTCGGTCTGCCACGTCACCACCGCAGGCATCGCCCACATGTCCTGCACTGTGTTCATATACTCCGGTATCGGCGGGGCGGTGCATGTTACGGTCACCTGCTCCCCGTCCACTATCAGTTTACCGCACTCACCCACCAACTCAAAACGGCGGGTGAAGGGCACTTCGTTCACATTGACGTACACATATCCGTGCGCCCCGTTGGGATACTCCAGCTGGGCGAAGGCTTCATCTTCCACTTCAATCTGGTGATAGCGCGTGCGTATCTGCGCCGTCACCCGTTTGGGCATCCCCGCCAGCCAGCAGAAGAGGTCGAGGTGGTGTGGAGCCTGATTCATCAACACGCCGCCGCCCTCGCCTGACCACGTCCCGCGCCACGAGGCGGAACGATAATACGCCTCGCTCCGGCACCACGTAGCAATCAGGTGCACCCTCAGCAGGTCGCCGATGACACCTTCCTCCACCGCCCGGCGCGCGAGTCGAAAGTGCCTCTCGGTGCGCATTTGCAACATCGCTCCGAGCAGGCACCCATGCTGTTGAGCGGCAGCGACCATGCGACGCCCTTCGGAAATACTGATGGCAAGCGGCTTCTCGCACAGCACATGCGCGCCGTGCTGGAAGGCACATTCCGCTACCTCTGCGTGAAGGGGATGGGGTGTGGCTACGAGCACAGCGTCCACCAGACCGCTCTGGAGCAGTTCGCGGTAGTCGGTGAAGCCGGGCACGCCGAACTGCCGAGCCACCTGTTGGGTTCGCTCCAGCGAAGCCGAACAGACCGCCGCCAGCTCGGCTTCCTGCACGCGCTGGATAAGATGGGCATGGGCGACGCCCATGCCCCCAATACCGATAACGCCAAAACGCACGCGCTGCATCTTCGCCCTATCGGACAATGTTCGGGTCGGACACCCGCTGACCAAGCACCCGGCGCTTCAGCTGGGAGCTGGCTCGAAGTTCGTTCAGCAAAGCGTCGTACTCGCCCCTGTCCACCGGCAGGCTTACGGTCTTGTCGCGCTTGCTGGAGAGAATAATACCACTGGCAAGCTCCACACACCAGATACCCTCCTCGCCGGGCGACAACAGCGATTCGCCGTACAGGATTGCCCGGGCGAAGTTGCGGGTGATCTGTGCATGCCCGACGGGCATGTCGTCGACTTCCACCGTCACCGGTTCCGTCTCCGGTCCGCCCCACATATTAGTGGCGCTGAAAGTGAACTCCCGGACGGGTGGCACCACGCGGCGGATGGTCACCTGCCCATCCTGAATGACCACCTTGCCCTCGTTGCCCGCAATCTCGAAGCGCGTGGTGCCTGGGGACTCGTTGGTGGTGGTGTACAGGTAGCCGTGAGCGCCGTTGGCGTACTCCAGCACCGCAAACGCCTCATCTTCCACCTCGATCTCATGCAGGCGGGTGCGCGTGGAGGCGGTCACGTTCTGAGGCAGTCCTGCCAGCCAGCAGAACATATCCAGCGCATGAGGCGCCTGATTCACCAGCACGCCGCCTCCCTCGCCCACCCACGTCGCACGCCACTCCGCGGAGTCGTAATATGCCTGGTTCCGGTAATAAGCCGCCACCATCTCGGTGCGCATCAGGTCGCCAATGATGCCGTCCTGTATCGCCTTGCGAGCGATACGATAGGGGCGCTCTGTGCGCATCTGGTACATGACGGCAAAAACCTTGCCCGCGCGCTTTGCCGCGTCGATCATCCGGTCGGCTTCCACGGGGTTGATTGCCATCGGCTTTTCGGTCAGCACATGCAAGCCTTTGCTAAATGCGTACTCCGCTACCTCGGGATGCGCCGGATGGGGCGTTGCTACCAGCACTGCATCCAGCAGACCGCTGCCGATACACTGTCGGTAATCGGTGAAGAAGGGCACATCGTACTGCTCGCCCACCTGTTTCGCCACATCTGGGTCGATATCTGCAACCGCACTGAGCTGAACTTCCTCAATCTCCGGCATCAGTTTGGCGTGGGCAGACCCCATCCCCCCAACACCGATTATACCGAGGCGCACTTTGTCCATACCCTCAACCTCCCAGAATGCTCACCTACCTGAGCCATATTCGCCCGCTGTCGATGGTCTCCCTGCCTGCTGTATCTGCAGGTGTGATACAATAGGCACGGGAGGAGGGGATCGGCGTGAGCTTCTGGCACTTTGCTCTGCTGTTCTTCATGATGGCGTTCGGTATCGGTGCTCTGGCAATCATCATGGAGCATTTCCAGAAGATGGCGTCTCTCAAAGCGCAGGCAAGAGCACAGCACAGTGAAGCGCTGGAACGCCGGCTGGAGGAGATGGCTCAACAGGTCGCAGAGTTGCGGCAAATGCACACCGACCACGTGCTGAGCATCGACAGCCACATCCAGCACCTGGACTACAAGCTATCAGCGCTGGAGAGCCGCATCGAGCAGGTCGAACAGCGTCAGAGCGTGGGGCGCTGAGAGCCGACCTCAGGCGGCTTCGCTTTGCGACACGGCGGACAGGGGACGCACACAGTTGCGTCCGGCGCGTTTTGCTTCGTATAGCGCCGCGTCTGCCACTTCCACCACATCGGATGGTGAGTGCATGTAAGGCATGAACTCTGCCACGCCGAAGCTGGCGGTAATCTGACGATACGGGGTCTCTGTTTGCTGAATCGCCTGACGAAGCTGTTCCGCCACCTGTATCGCCGAGTCGAGGGAGAAACCGGGTAACAGCACCACAAGCTCTTCGCCACCGTATCGCGCCACGACGCTCTCGGGAGGCGCGTTTGCCTGCAACACCTGAGCCACCAGCCTCAGCACCTCATCGCCCGCCTGGTGCCCGTAGGTATCGTTGAACCGCTTGAAATGGTCGATGTCCAGCATGATCAGGGAGAAGGTAGACTCCCCGTTCTTCAGGGAGTTGAATACTTCGATGAGATGATCCTGCAATGCACGGTGGTTCAGCAGCCCGGTAAGCGCATCCGTGAACGCGAGGCTCTCCAGACGCCGGTTCAGCGCTCGCAGTTGTTGTTCGTATTCCACCCGCTCGGTGATATCTACGCCGGCGCAGATACAGCCCACCACCCTGTTGTCCGGACCGTGCAGAGGGAACAGGCTGCGCAGCACATGCCGGAGGGTTCCATCACGGCGCATGTCCTCGCTTTGAAGCGTGATGTTGTGCTCGCCACACATCACCGAGTCGATAGCCCTCCGCATGGCGTCCGCCTGCTCAGCAGGAATGATGGTGTCGAAGACGGAGGTGGTCAGCACTTCGTACTCCTGCCAGCCGTAGAGAGCGGTCGCCGCTCGGTTCCATTCGTACACAACACCCTCCGAGTCCAGCGTGAAGCAGGCAACGGGCACGTTGTCGAACAGCTCGCGGAAGCGCAGGTTTGCCTGCTGAATCATCTCCTGCGACTGCTCCAGCGCCCGTGTTTTGAACTCCAGCGCCTCCTTCTGCCGCACGAGCACCTCGTTCGCTTCACGCAACTGCGCTTCCATGTCCAGAATCCGCCGCGCCACACTGAGCCGAGATGCCAGTTCCGCACGGTCCAGCGGCTTCGACAGATAGTCATCCGCCCCTGAGCCGATGGCGTGGTAACGGTCCTCACGCGAGTCTCGAGCGGTTAACAGGATGAAGTAGGTGTAGCCGCGGTCCACCTGCGAGCGGATGCGACGGCAGAGCTCGATACCGTCTATGCCGGGCATCATCCAGTCGGAGATGACCAGCGGAAAGCCCTCATGCTGGAAGGCTTGCCATGCCTGTTCGCCGTCGTGTGCGGCGTGCACGGTGTAGCCCAGCTCCTCCAGCGCCTTCTTCAGCACGAGGCGCGAAACACCGTCGTCCTCGGCAATCAACACCCTCATGCAGCCAGTCCCTCTTGAGATTGTGATGGTCTGGGCAGTAGTGCCCTGAGCGTATTCAGACGCTCCAGTGTCTGCGCCCGGTTCACAGGCTCCGTCGATGTGAGGTCGCCATCGATGGCATCGATCAGCTCTTCAGCCTGTTTCGCTCCCGCAGCGATTGTCAGCCGCTTGAGCGACGCCAGCAGATGTCGGGCATGGAGCGCGTCCCCCGCCAGCAATGTCTGCATTATCTCCCCCATCATCCAATCCGCCTGCTGAGCCAGATGTGCCACAGGGTCCTCGTCCAGAGTCACACGAGCACGCCTTCGCACCGGACTCCATTTCTCCACCATCCGCGCCAGCTGCTCGATCTTGACGGGCTTGCTGAGGTAATCATCCATGCCGGCAGCCAGACACCGTTCCCTGTCCCCCTCCATGGCGTGCGCCGTCATCGCCACGATGGGCAGGCGCTTCTGAGAGGTTCGCTCACGCTCGCGGATGGCGTGTGTGGCGTCGATACCGTCCATCTCCGGCATCTGTATGTCCATAAACACAATGTCGTAGACGCGCGAGGCAGTGAGTTCCACCGCTTCGCGTCCGTTACTGGCAGTCTCCACCGAGCATCCCAGCCGCTGCAACATGCGCAGTGCCAGCTTGCGGTTGATGTCGTTATCCTCCACCAGCAGCACCCGCACACCGGTGCTTCGTCGCTCCAGCTCCGGAGCTGGCGCAGGTGCCGAAGTCTCCTCAATGTCTGATACCGCGCACAGCGCGTTGTACAGCTGAGAGCGCCTTACAGGTTTGGTCAGCCACACATCCACCACATCCGATTGTTTGTCTGACGCCGTTCGCACGGAGGATAACAAGATGATTTTGCAGCCTTCGCAGAGCTTCGCGTCACGGATGCGCCGCGCAACGTCGAGCCCGTGCTCATCCGGCATCTGGTAGTCGAGAACCACCACATCGTATGAGCCTGGTGCGACAGCAGTCAGACGTTGCAATGCTTCATATCCGCTGGGTGCCTCGTCTACTGTACAGCCCCACGACTGCAGGTGGAGGCGCAGGATGCGTCGATTGGTGGCATTGTCGTCCACCACCAGCACACGCAGACTGGAGATATCCGCATCGGTGGCGTCGATATGGGACGAGGTGGCTTTTTTCAGCGGCAGTTCTACCCAGAAGGTGCTTCCCTTGCCGGGCTCGCTCTGTACCCCAATCTGTCCCCCCATCAGCTCTGCCAGCTGTCGGCTGATGGTGAGTCCCAAGCCGGTGCCGCCATATTTGCGAGTCACCGAGCCATCCGCCTGCGTAAAGCTCTCGAAGATGCGCGATTGTTGCTCTGGTGCGATGCCAATACCGGTGTCCTTCACCGAGAGGCGGATTCGGGTGAACTCATCCGACTCGTGGATGACTTCCGCGCTGATTGCTACTTCGCCAGCTTCGGTGAACTTCACGGCATTGGAGGTGAGGTTGGTCAGTATCTGCTTGACACGAACCGGGTCGCCCCGCACGGTAGAGGGGATGGTGGGAGGCACCACCGTCAACAGCTCGATGCCCTTGTCTTGGGCGCGTTGGGCAAACATCGCGCCGACCTCCTCGATAACTGCTGGCAGTTCGAACTCTGTCTCTTCAATGTTCAGTTTGCCCGCCTCGATCTTGGAGAAGTCCAGGATATCGTTGATGATGGAAAAGAGCGTGTCGGCGCTCTGTTTGATGGTCTGCACGTACTCGCGCTGATCGTGCGACAGGCTGGTCTGCAGGAGCAGTTCCGTCATGCCGATGATGCCGTTCATCGGGGTGCGGATTTCGTGACTCATGTTCGCCAGGAACTGCGACTTGAGGCGCGAGGCTTCCAGCGCCGCCTCTCTCGCCTGTATCAGCTCCTGTTCGGTCTTCTTGCGTTCGGCAATCTCCTGCTGAAGCTGCTGGGTGCGCATCTCCACGCGCATCTCCAGCTCGGCGTTGATGTTGCGCAGCGCCATCTCCCGCGACTTGATTTCCGCAAGCATCTGATTAAAGCTCTGGGTGAGCACCCCGATCTCGTCGCGAGAAGGAATCTCGATATGCACGGAATAGTCCTTTTGCTCTGCAACGCGGCGAGCCGCCGCTGCTAGCTTGAGCAGAGGCTCGGTTATCCACCGCTGAAACCACTGCGACAGCAGAAACGCCAGCACTCCTGATACCAGCAACAGCACACCGAAGGAGCCAAGGTAGTTTCGCAGGTGCGCACGCCAGCCCAGCAGGTCGTAGCGGAAGTAGAGGGTACCGAGCACTTCGCCCCCGTCGTTCACGATAGGCGTCACCACTTCCACATGTTGCCTGGCTTGCCTCCTTTCGACGTGGGGCAAGGGCTCTGTCAGGATCTGTGGCGATACGTCTCTGCGCAGATAGTAGGCGAAGAGTTCTCCACTGGGCAGAAATACCGCCGCGGCAATCACGTCGGGGCTGGTGCGAAGAGGCGCCAGCATCTCGGTGCAGGCTTTGTCGTCGCGGAAGGTGACCGCGGGTACCACGTTGGACGCAGCGATTTTTGCCATGGACAGAGCGTGCTGTTTCGCGTTCTGCCGATACATCGCCACGTCGTACAGGATGAGGGTGAGAGACGCAATCAGCAGAGCCAGCACCGAGCTGACAAGGCTGACGAGGACAATCTTCCAGACGATAGACAGTCGACACCGGTTGAACATCGCGAACTATCCCTTCCGTTCACCCTTCACCAGCCGCGCCAGGCTGAGCAGCTTGGCGCTGATGTTGAGATTGGCACGGCGTGCAGCGTCCACATTCACCTCGAAGCGCACCCGGTTCTGTTCGATGAAGAAACCGATCATCCCGCCTCTAACTGCGAAGCCAGTGCTCTCTCCCACCGTCAGAACGGGGGCATCTCCCAGCACCTCCAGCACCTCGGGTAACTGACGAGCTTCCGGATCCGGCACAAACAGCATGTGGCATCTACGCATCTCCTGTTCCAGATTCACCTGCCTTACCACGATTGGTCGTCCCCTCACTTTTTTTCCTCGAATCGCCTCCTGAAGGGCAGCAGTAATGGCGGTTTTACCCAGGATACCGATCACGTACGGCGAGCTGGCGGTTTCGAAGGCGGAATCAGGATACTGAACGTAATCGGTGAAGTGGTACAGAAAAGCCGCTTTGACGTGGGTCTCGTTGTAAGTCTGAGCGTGCAGGCTGGTCTGGCAGAGCGTGAGAACCAGCACCACGGTTACCACGCTCCGCCACTGCAGTGGTCTGCCAGCCGAGTCGCTCAAAACTGCCACTGCACCCTCCCGTAAACCGCCCGCTCGGGAATGCTATCACGCTCCCACAGTGGGTGCTCGAATTCGCGTTTCTTGCGTTTGAGCAGGTTCTGCATGGTCAGACTCACCGTCAGGTTGTCGCTGACGTGCCAGCCGGCGGCGACGTCCAGGCGATAGTAGCCTGGGATGAAGTCCATTCCGTATAATCGGTCGATCACATACAGGTAGGCACCCAGATGCCATCCGCGAGGCAGGTCGATGCTGGTGGCGATGTTCACCTGGTGCCGCGGCGTGTTGCTGGTGCTATCGCTGTGAAAGTTGAAGGGGTCTTTGCTGTCGGGGTCTCGGAACAGCCGGTAGGTCAGGTTCGCATAGCCCAACTTCAGGCTCCAGTAGTCCGTCAAACGCCAGTGTGCGCCCACCTCGAAGCCGTAGGTTCGTCCGTGCAGTTTGTTGCTCATGTATACAGGGATGATGAGGTGCGGCACGGGGGAAGTCTCGAGGAACGGGTCGGCGGGTTCGAAGCTGCGCAGGTTGCGATACACATTGTAGAAGAGGGAAACGTCCACCGCCAAGCGGTCGTGCGGCTGGCTGCGGTAGCCGATTTCATAGGCGGTGACCCTCTCCGAGCCAAATCCCGGACTACCGTAAATGCGCGAGTATACCGGCAAGCCCCCTGCCTCTCCCTCATGGTAGGCGTCGATGGCGATGGCGCGCTCGGCGCGGGTGGGCAAACGGGCTGCGTGCGACACCGCTCCCCACCAGACGTGCCTGTCGTTGGGCTTCCACCGCAGTCGCAGGTTTGGCTGAACCTCCCATGCGGTATAGCTGTTGTTCTCGAACTTGGAGCCGATAGTCAGTTGGGTACTTTTATCGAGGGTGATTTCATCCTGCACGAACACCCCGAACACCCGATCGACCTTGCTGGTGGGGTCGAGTCGCATATATGTCCCGCGGGTGCTATCGGATGTGCACTTGTACTCGATGCCCCACATCAGGTCGTGGTTGCCCGAGGTCTCAATCCGTTGCTGCCAGCTGACCTCCCAGGTATCGCGCGATTCCGCTATTTCAATCGGCGAACGACCTGTGTGGTCACGGTAGACCCGGAGCGTATCGGTGCTGGTAGCCCGTCTGCGGTTCCAGGTGCCCATCAGGTAGTAGCCGGAGATGGTGTAACGGTCGTCCACCATGACGACGCCGGCTGTTGCGGGATTGGGTAGACGCAGTCTTTGACCAGCGCGACCGGTGTACACTTCACCTTGAAGCAGGACGCTCTCGGTGTCGGAACGGTCCCAGTCCACCCGGAAGCCGCTTCGTCGCACCAGCCAGGCATCGTTGTTGGGAATGAACTCTCTGTCCTGTAACATTTCATCCCGTTCCTGATAGAGCGTGTAGACACGGTAGAAGGCGTTCTCGCCAATCTTGCCGCCTACTCGCGCACCGCCGAAAGCCTTCTCCTCACTGCCGCCTCCGGAGACCCATAGCGTGCCCTGTGTCTCTTTGGCAGACTTCGTGATGATATTGATGACGCCGTTCACGGCGTTAGCGCCCCACAACACTGCCCCTGGACCACGGATGACCTCAATGCGCTCGATGTCGTCCATGAAGAGCGGCGGCTGAGCATCCCAGTAGACGCCAGAGAAAAACGGAGTATAGACGGTTCGTCCGTCGATAAGAACTAGCAGTTTGTTTGAGTAACGTCCGTTGAACCCCCGAACAGCCACCGCCCATTTGTTGGCATCGATGACACCCACTGAGACGCCCGGCACCAGTCGCAGAGCCTCAGGGATGCTGGTGGCACCCATGCGGTGGATATCCTCTGCCGTGATGACGTAGACCGAGGCAGGCACATCGCGAAGGGGTTGCGCCTTCTTCGATGCAGTGACCACCTGCACCTGCATCAGCTCCTCGATGCTGAGCCGTGTGAGGTCCAACGAGCTTCCAGACGGGTCGCCACACGCCGTCCCTCCGACTACCATGAAGACGATGAACAGGAGTGTAGCAACATGCATAACCATTGCCCCCAATGCCCAAGCGAGCTTTATGACTATTTTCGGCTGAATGGGGAATGGTTTATAGCTGGGTGAATCAGGCAATGTCGGGAAAGGCACGCGGTCGTGGAGGGCGAGGCTCCTGCCGAGCCGTTCCGTGTCATTGCGAGGAGCGAAGCGACGAAGCAATCGGCTTCGCCCCGTGTCATTGCGAGGAGCGAAGCGACGAAGCAATCCCCTTCCGCACCCCGTGAACCGTGTCATTGCGAGCAGCGAAGCGACGAAGCAATCCCCTTTCATACCCCGCGACCCGTGTCATTGCGAGGAGCGTAAGCGACGAAGCAATCCCCTTCCGCACCCCGTGAACCGTGTCATTGCGAGAAGCGAAGCGACGAAGCAATCCCCTTC
>CAKZNX010000128.1 GCA_937132045.1 uncultured bacterium | reverse complement strand
TTTTACCCGCACGACGCACTGACCTCCACCGCGCCGGTATTCTACTTCACTCTGCGCGTGCAACCGCAATCCCGTCTCTTCTGGACTACCTGCGAAAACCCTCTGCAGAAGGGAAAACTGGTAGTGCGCCTGAGGCGGGACGGGTTGAGCACCGCCGCGGCTGGCGACGCGCTGGCTGTGGAGTATACGCTGTCGCACGTGTTGGCGGATAGTGGGCAGCTGGTGCCCGCCGGGCAATATCTCGCTGCGGACACTCCACCGCAGGTGAAGGAACGCATCGTGCCGCTGGTGGATGGGGTGATGGTGGAGAGCGACGGTATCGCTCTGCCTTTCGATTTCACCCAGAGCCGGGAAGCCGTTCTGCGATTCGCGTGGTGCGCCCACGTGTCGGCGCCGGTGCTGAACGTGTTCGGCAAGCCGATGCGCTTCCTGTACACCCGCCATTTCGCCGACGTGGACGCGGTGGCGCGCTTCGCAAAAGAGAAAGAGGAGGAGAACCTTCGCAAAACCGCTCTGGTGGAAAGCCTGCTGGACGAGGCGAGCCTGAGCAAATCACAGCTCGACCTCATCCGCTTCTCGTTCCAGAACTTCCTGCTGAACAGCTGGTGGACGGTAGCAGACGACGGCGACGAGTGGTTCAGCGTGTGGGAAGGCTCGTGTTACTTCCACAGCACGGTTGACGTGGAGTACAACAACGGGCTGGTGTACTTCGCCTTCTGGCTGCCTCTGCTGGAGAAACTGCTGGACGAGTGGGCGCGGTTCGAGATGACGGACGAGGTGGGCAGTTACCTTGCGCATGATATGGGCAGCCATGCTCAGGTGGGCGCGCAGGCGTATCCGCACCCGATGCAGGTGGAGGAGAACTCCAACTACCTGCTGATGCTTCATGCCTACTGGCGCTGGACGGGCAACCTGGAGCCAGCACGCAGGCACCACGCCCTGTGCAAGCGTCTGGTGGACTACTTCGTCCGCAGCGATACCACCGGCAACGGCTTCCCGAACGAGGGGGTAGCCAACACGATAGACGATGCCTCCGCAGCGGTGCAGTATGCCCGCGAGCAGGTCTACCTCGCCGTGAAGACGCTCAGTGCGTGTCACGCAGCGGCTCACCTGGCTCAGGCGCTGGGAGACAGCGAGTGGCAGGCACAGTGCGAGACTCTGGTGGCGCGGATCCGCGAGACGCTGGACGCGCAGGCATGGCTGGCTGACCACTATGCAGTATGCCTCGAGCGCACGGCGGAAGGACTGCGCGACCCGTGGACCGGCGAACCTCTGCACGGTGAGCTGACCGGCTGGGATGGCTACTCCATTTACACCGCCAACGGCTTGCTGTACCTGCTGATGAGCGGACATACACCCCCTGTGCACCTCAACCGCATCAAGCAGGACATCGCCAGCGCGTATCGTCATGCTCTTACCGAGTACGGATGCACCCACACCAGCGCGGACAAGAGCAACGTGTGGATCTCGCAGAACCTGTGGCGGGACTACATCGCCGCGTATCTGGATGTGGGACTTCCCGATAACTCCTCACGCTACATGGCGATGGAACAGCTGATGAACACCGTCGGGCTGAATAAGGG
>CAKZNX010000127.1 GCA_937132045.1 uncultured bacterium | reverse complement strand
TTGAAACGGGCAAGCCCCTTGACGGTGTTTCGAGAGTCTTCGCAAGTCATAAACCGGTACGCAGAAAGGCTGTCCCAAGAAATGTCAAACCTCTGCCCCACACGCGGAGAGCCGCCGACGCCCTTCCCTCTCAGGGAAGAGGCAGGGGGTTCGGTTCCTAGAAGACAACCGCCGAGCTGTTATTAAACACCATCCCCGCCCCGTTGACGCCTGACCGCCATTACCGATATAATCTCTACGCGAAAGTCTGAATCACTCAGGAGCAGTCAGCGTGAAGCTTAAAATCGGTTTGCCGAAAGGCAGCCTGCAAGAGGCAACCTTCGAACTATTCAAAAAGGCTGGATTCGATATCCACGTCTCCATGCGCTCCTACGAGCCAAGCGTGGACGACCCCGAACTGGAACCATGGCTCATTCGCCCACAGGAGATACCCCGCTACGTGCAGGACGGCGTACTGGACGTGGGCATCAGCGGAAGAGACTGGATCGAAGATAACGGCGTGGACGTCATCGAAGTCGCCGACCTCACCTACTCCAAGGTCACGCGCAACCCCGTGCGGGTGGTGCTGGCGGTGCAGGAAAACAGCCCCATCGAAAGCGCCAAAGACCTGCAGGGCAAACGCATCGCCACCGAGTACGTACGCCTCACCGAACGCTACCTGAAGGCGCACGGCGTGCAGGCATCCGTGGAGTTCTCGTGGGGTGCGTGCGAGGTGAAAGTGCCCGTCCTCGCCGACGCCATCGTGGTCAATACCGAAACGGGAAGCAGTCTTCGTGCCCACAACCTGCGCATCGTGGACACCCTGCTGGTCTCTACCCCACGCCTCATCGCCAGTCGGGAAGCCTGGCAGGATGTATGGAAACGCGAGAAGTCCGAGAACATCGCCATGCTTCTCACCGCAGCGCTTAACGCCGGCGCGCTCGTGGGTCTCAAGATGAACGTGGAGAAGGTCAACCTGCCTTCAGTCCTGGGCGTGCTGCCCGCGTTGAAGAACCCCACCATCTCTCCGCTATCGGATGAGGGATGGGTGGCTGTGGAGACCATTCTGGAGGGGAAGCAGGTGCGCGACCTCATCCCCCAGCTGAAGCGCGCTGGAGCGCAGGGCATCGTGGAGTATCCGCTCAACAAGGTGATCTACTGACCATGATAGCCCACGTGCGCGGCACGCTGGTGGAACGCGACACGACGTCGGTGGTGGTAGATGTCAACGGCGTCGGCTATCGCGTGCTGGTGCCGGAAACCGTCTCGGCAACCCTTCCCCCGGTGGGTGAGCAGGTGCACCTGCTTACCACCCTGTACGTTCGGGAAGAGGAGATGAGCCTTTTCGGGTTCCTCACCACCGAACAGCGCAGGCTCTTCGAGATGCTCATCAGCGTCAGCGGAGTCGGTCCGAAAGCGGCGCTCAGCCTGCTTAGCGTGATGGATGCCGAACAGCTGGCGATGGCGATCGCCGCAGAAGATATCAAGCGGCTCACAGGGGCGCCCGGCGTGGGCACCAAAATCGCTCAGCGCATCGCCATGGAACTGAAAGACAAAGCCGCCGAGATCGCATGGGAGCGCAAGGTAGACCGCCTCGCCGCGAAGGGCAAACCGCTCCCGTCCGACAGGCTGGATGATGCCGTCGAAGCGTTGATGGCGCTGGGCTACAGCCGCACCGATGCTCGCCGCGCGGTGGAATCCGCCGCCAAATCCGTTCCCGCCGACGCCGACACCGCCGCGCTCGTACGCAACGCTCTGCAGGTACTGACATCAGGCGCACGCACGTAACGCCTGCGCCAGACGCTTCGTCTAATAGGTAGACAGATGTTGAGGAAGGACGCACCATGCGCCGAAGCGACGACGTCGAAGAACAGCGAATAGTGACACCGCGCCGTTTTGTGCAGGAGGCAGAGGAAGAGCTCAGCCTGCGACCGCGCTGGCTGCGCGAGTTCATCGGTCAGGCAAGGCTGAAGGAGAACCTCGGTATCTTTGTCGAGGCGGCACTTCAGCGCGGTGAGGCGCTCGACCACGTTCTGCTCTTCGGTCCGCCGGGACTCGGCAAGACCACCATCGCCCACATCATTGCCAACGAGATGGGCGCACCAATACGCTCCACATCCGGTCCGGCTATCGAACGCCCCGGCGACCTCGCCGCGATACTCACTAACCTCGAGCCCAACAGCGTGCTGTTCATCGACGAGGTACACCGCCTCAGCCGACCCGTCGAGGAGATACTCTACCCCGCAATGGAGGACTACCAGCTCGACCTGGTCATCGGTAAGGGACCGGCGGCGCGCACCATCAAGCTCGAGCTGCCGCCCTTCACGCTCGTGGGCGCCACCACCCGGGCCGGCTTGCTCACCTCTCCGCTGCGGGCGCGCTTTGGTATCGTGCTGTACTTCCAGTTCTACACGCCGGAAGAGCTGCAAACCATCATCCGGCGCTCGGCAGAGATACTTAACGTGCCCATCGAGCGCGACGGCGCAGCGGAGATTGCCCAGCGCTCACGCGGCACTCCGCGTATCGCCAACCGCCTGCTTAGGCGCGTCAGGGACTATGCGCAGGTGCGCGGCGAAGGCATGATCACCCAACAGGTCGCCGACGAGGCACTGCAACTGTTGGAGGTGGACACGCTGGGATTGGACGAGTTCGATCGTCGCTTCCTGCGCCTGATCATCGAGAAGTTCGACGGCGGTCCGGTGGGCGTCGACACGCTCTCCGCCGCCACCAACGAGGAAAGGGATACTATCGAGGACGTGTACGAGCCGTTCCTGATACAGATTGGCTTGCTGAATCGCACCTCGCGAGGACGGGTGGCTACTCGCCTTGCCTACGAACATCTGGGCGTTCTGCCACGCAGCGAGAGCCATCAGCAGCGCCTCTTATAGGGGGTGAGGAACATGTACTGCACGCAGTGCGGCGCATACAACTCCGACGACAGCCGGTTCTGCCATCAGTGCGGACACCGACTGCAGGCGGAGCGCAAGATGCCAACTCTGGACGAAAGCGCGTTCCAGATCGACTCGCCCGAGCAACAGCAGAAGATACGGCAACTGCTGGACGAGGCTCTGGCGCACGAGGCGGAAGGACGCTTCCACGAGGCAATCCTTGCCTGTGAAGGGGTGCTGGTGCTTGACCCCGCCAACACCTCGGCGCACTCCCTGCTGGGGCTGATTTACGAGAAGCAGGGCGACCTGCACAAGGCGGTCAGGGAATACGAGAAGGTGGTAGCGCTCAACCCCGATAGCGCCGCCGACCGCGCCAAGCTCGAGGAACTTCGCCGCCGTCTGCGTCTGCCCTCGCCCAGAGTGCCGCAGGAAGAGCCGAACCAGCTGCCTCTGCTCATCGGCATTCTGGTGACGATCGGGCTGTTTGTGCTGGGGTTGGCAGCGATGAACTATCAGGAGCGCCCGAAGCGCGAGGAACCACAGCCTCAGCCCTCCGCGCCGGTGCAGTCCACCCCACAAACGGGCTACACCGCTCCCGGCTGGTATCCATATAGTTCGCCGGGTTACGTCCAGCCGATGACGCCGCAGAGTCAACCTGAGACGCAGATGGCTGTCCCCAGGCAGGAACCGGTAACACCCAGATCCTCGTCTGGTTCGCGCACGGAGAGGCTTCCGCTTCCTCCCCTGCCGCCGCTGACTGTGGCACCCTCTCCACCCGCAACCGCGCCCGCGAATAACAGGCAGCCCGGTAGCAACGGTAGCGAACAGCCCCCCACTGGAGGCTCGGTGGTGATGCCCGACGTGCCGCTCCAGCCGAGTCAGGGATCACCAGCCGCCGGACGCCAGCCTGTCATGGAGATTACGGTGCGCCCCGGCGCCGGGGGAACCGGTGGCGCCATTGCCCCACCACCCGCCTCAATGGAGTCGGAAGACCTGATGCGCGTGGCACAACAGCACCAGCTGGCAGGCAGATACCGCGAGGCAATCCCCCTCTACCAGAAGGCACTACAGGGCGCATCGGATAAAGGTTTCGTGTACCAGCAGATCGGGCTGTGCCATCAGCGGCTGGGTGAACTGGACGCGGCGCGCAACGCCTACCTGCAGGCGATTGCCGAGTACGAACGCCAGATCGCCGCGAACCAGAACGCGGAGCGCGCCCGGCGCGGACTGGAGGCAGCCAGACAGGGACTTGCTGCATGTGGAGGTTAGGACGGATGGTGCTTTGCCAGATGCCAGCACACTTCGCCGAGAAGAGCGTCCGGTGGACATGTGTCATACCGATACTTCTGCTTTCTCTAAGCGCCATTGCCGCGCTGGCTCAGCTACCCGCCCGGCGACCGCTGGTGGTCATCTTCCCGGAGAAAGTGGAGGTCAAACGCGACCAGCTTGACCCCAACATCGGCATCGCTACTCCACTGGCGGAGCAGCTGGAAGCCACGCGCCGGTTGGATGTGCTGATCTACGATCAGGCCGCAGCATACATTCAGCGGCTGGTGCAGGAGGGTTCGCTGAAATCCTCCGACGTCCCCGCCCAGCCCAATAACGAGCAGAAACGGCGCATCGTTCAGGCGCTGGGCGGCGAGTTTGCGCTGACGGTGCGTGCTGCGTGGTCGGACAAGCCCCCTGTGATGCCCCGCGCCCCTCGCGGCAAGAAAGTGGACCCGAACCTGCTGCAAAATCTGCCGACGAACTCCGTCGTTCAGGTATGGGCGACGTGGACGCCGTTGAGCGGAGGACGCTCGTGGCAGGTACAGCTGGAGAGCCAGCCCGTGCAGAGGGCGATGCCTGGCGGCGCGATGACGGTGGATCCGGTAAGCACGGCTCGCACGGCCGCCAGCAATCTGGTCGCGCGATTGGTGGCAGAACCGCTGGCGAGCCTGGCGCGGGTAGATGTGACGCAGGCAGAGGCGCAAACGAACGTCCAGCCCGGCAGAAGCGCCGCCGAGGACGCAGACGCGCTGATGAAACAGCTGCTGGAGGAAGGTCAGAAGTATGCCAGAGCCGGTGACCTGGCAAACGCTATCGAGGCATATCGCCGCGCTATCGACGCCAAGCCTGCCGACCCCGAGCCGCGCCGCCGCCTGATCGAGGCGCTCCTGCAGAGAAGGATGGAGAGCACCGCGGTGGCAGAAGGTACTCGTGCCGTACAGCTGGTGTCGGACAGCACACCGCTTCTTCTGGAGCTGGCAGATGCTTACATGAGCGCCAATCGCCTCGATGAGGCGGAAGTCACCTACCGCCGGATGCTGGAACGCGACCCCCAAAACGTGCCAGCATGGCTCCACCTGGGCGACCTGATGTGGAACCGCGCCCGCATCCCTGAAGCGGAGGAGTGCTACACTCAGGCGGCTCAACGCGCTCCTACCAGCACCGACCCACTGATGCGCCTCGCGAAGCTGTATCTTGCACGGGGGCAATATACCCGCGCTCGAGAAACAGTCGGGGCGCTATACGGGCTAATTCCGGAAGAGGATGAAACCCGACGCGGTCAGGTGTACGTGACATTGATCGAAGGCGCGGAAGCTGGTCTCACCCAGCTGTCACAGCGTATTCAGGAAGCCGTCGCCTCGTACACCAATGGAGACGTGACCCTCGAGACGCTGTTCCGCACGGTGAAGGGGCTGGAGACACAGGGCAACCAGCTCCGGCAGTTTTTGCAGTCGCTCAAGCCCATCCCCCGCGTTCTCGACGCTCACAACCGTTTCCTGCTGTCAAGCAGTTTGCTTCAGCAGTCACTGGGTAGCCTGCTCTCCTTCGCCGAAACAAAGGAGACACGCTTCCAGGATGAGGGGATGTTGCTGCGCAGTGAGGCACTGCGCGAGCTCTCCACCGCGTCGCGCGCTCTGCGCACAAGCATGGTTAAACCGCAGTGAAAAGAGGGCGCCGACTCCAGGCGCCCTCCAGAATCATCCTGTCAACCGTTGCGCAGCCTGCGCAGGAACAACGCGGCTACGCCTG
>CAKZNX010000126.1 GCA_937132045.1 uncultured bacterium | reverse complement strand
GTCTCGTTCCGGTCTTGCGCTCCCGAACCGGTAATGAGCACCACCGCCGGAAATGGCGGCTTCCCCGTCGGTATGGTGAGTGTGCCGGCTAATCGCACTCCTGCCTTCGGGTTCTCCACCACCACCTCCTCCTCGAGGTAGGGGTAGGGCTTGCGCGGCTCCTGCGGACGACGCACCACAGGCTCTGTGTCGGTGTGCTGCAGGGCAAGCGGAAAGGTCATGCCGCTCTGCTTCCATTCGCCATCTATCTGTTTTCCGTCCTCGCTCAGGGTGCCTTCGTATACGCCCCCGACCACCTGAACCACCATGCGGACTTTTCCGTTCTGCACTGTGACTTCGGAGATCGGTATGCCCGCCACACCCTGGTCGGGGCTGTCCATGGTACCGGTCAACGTGCCGTTGGGTTGCGCCTGGATTTTCACCACAAGGCGCAGCTCCACCGCGCCGACCTTCAGCACTCCCTGCCAGATGCCTGCGATTGCCGAAACAACCTGCTGACCCGACCAACCAGCCAGTTCGTAACGGAGTTTCATATGCTGTTACCTCGCCGCTGTATCTCGGTTGCCGAATGGCAACCTGTGCACTAGTTCCACGTGGGCGTGCCGTATCCTCTGGAGGAACGATTAGCAGCGATAAGGCTAATCCGGACGGAGTATCACCTTGCCGCATTTGCCCGTGTCGATGAGCTCCATGGCGCGGTGGATCTCGGAAAAGCCCACTGTGTGGGTGATAACAGGGCGCACATCCAGCCTGCCAGAGGTGAGCAGCTCCTGCATCTGCTCCCACGTCTGATACAGCCTTCGCCCGACAATACCCTGCACCTCCAGCCCTTTGAAAATCACATCCTCCGCGAAATCCACCTCGATCGGGTCGCTGGGGATGCCCATCAGGGTCACCCTGCCGCCCGGGCGGGCTATGCGAAAACTGGTTTTCACGGCGGAAGGTGCCCCCGACATCTCCAGAACCACGTCCACACCTTCGCCCTGAGTGTGTGCCATGATGACCTTCTCGACATCGTCCTTTGCAGGGTCCAGAAGCACATCCGCGCCTATCTGTTGCGCCAGCTGCAGGCGGAAGGGATGCTTCTCCACCGCAAATACGGTGCTGGAATGACACGCTCTCGCAATGCCGATGCTGAACAGCCCCAGCGGTCCGCATCCGAGCACTGCCACTGTGCGCTCTTCCAGCGGTCCGGCGAGCGCGGCGTGCACGGCGTTACCCAGCGGGTCCTGAATAGCGGCAACCTCCATCGGCACCTGCGGCGGGGTAGGGCGGGCATTGGCTTCCGGGATGAGCACGAGTTCCGCCCACACACCGTCGATATCGATGCCCAGAATGCGCGTGTTTCGGCAGACATGCGCCTGCCCATGCCGGCACTGGTAGCAGGCGCCGCACACGACGTGCGACTCGCTGGCGACGAAATCGCCCACCTGACGCTCGGTGACCCCGTCGCCCACCGCAATGACTTCACCGGCGAACTCGTGCCCCATGATGCGGGGAAGACGGATGCGGTGTGATGCCCAGTGATCCCAGTGCCAGATGTGGACGTCGGTTCCGCAGATGGACCATGCGTGGGGTTTGACGAGGACGTGCCCGTGAGGTATAGTTGACGGGTCTTCGGTATCTATCACCTCGCCGCCGGGTTCCGGGCGGCTTTTCACAATCGCTCGCATTGTGCTTTATACTCCTGTTCGAAGCGTTCATCACCTGACATTATATGCCCTTCGCCCCCTGCCTGCAAGTCTGAACCAGCGCGCACGCAAAGCGTCTATTCCTGTGGAAACCCCTGCTGTGGAGGTAGAAAGATGCGAAGAGCCGTTTTGTGGACATTGGGTGTGCTCTTGATGGGTGCCATGTGGAGCACGGCACAGGTGCGGCGGACGAACGCTCCTCAGCCTGCGCGTAACATTATCCTGATTGGGTGGGATGGTGCACAGCGCGAACATGTGCGCGAATGCCTGAAGCGGGGCGAGCTGCCCAACCTCGCACGGCTGATTCAGGAAGGCAAAATCGTCGCCATAGACATCCTTCGTACCACCGACACGAAGGCGGGATGGACGCAAATCCTCACCGGCTACGAACCCGAGAAGACCGGCGTCTTCAGCAACAGACGTTACCAGCCCATCCCTAAGGGATATACCGTTTTCGAGAGGCTGGAACAGCATTTCGGACCGGATAACATCGCCACGGTAGCCATCATCGGCAAGAAGGGGAATGTGGACGCCGACCCTCCGACGAAGGTGCTGGCTGCACCTATCGAGCAGCGCGCCAGACAGGGCAGAGCGCAGGCACAGCAGCGACTGCGGCAGGGGCGCATCGTGGTGGAGAACGGCGTGCGCTATCTGGTGGAGCCTGGAAAGCCGTACTATCATGCCCGCCAGATCATGGACGTGTTTGTCAACGGTCTGATGCGCGACGATGTGGTGGGCGCACGAACACTGGAGATGCTGGAACGCTACCGGAACCAGCGGTTCTTCTTCTTTGTGCATTTTGCCGAGGTAGACCATCAGGGACACCAGTACGGCGAGAACTCCAAAGAGTACAAAGACGCCCTGATCTCGGGCGATCGGTGGCTGGGGCGCATCGTGCAGAAACTGAAGGAGCTGAACCTGTACGACAGGACGCTCATCTACGTGACCGCAGACCACGGCTTCGATGAGGGGATGAAGACGCACAGCGACGCTCCGTACGTGTTCCTTGCCACCAGCGATAAGGGTATTGTGCGGCGGGGAATGCGTGAGGACATTGCCCCCACCATCCTTGAACGGTTCGGGCTGGACCTGAGACGCATTCGTCCGCCGCTGGACGGTCATCCGTTGACCCGACCGTATAACCCACCCCTGTGGTAAATCGTTCCGAACAGCGGGGACAATCACGCAGGGTTGCCCCTACGGGATGATGTTGTGGGTGTGCAGGGCAAGGTGCGCCAGCATAAACGACAGGATGGATTCGGCGCCGCCGTTGAGGTTCAGACCATGCGGGGTGAGGGCATCATGGCAGAAGCCGGTGTCGGTTTCGTACACCGCAAGGCGGTGGTCGTTTTTGCCCAGATACCACTCATATGCCAGCAGGGAATGGTCGCGGTAGAAGGCGTCATGCGTCAATACATACGCTGTCGCACAAGCCTCCACCATTGCCCCAGCGTCTACCGGTTGCTGGTCCCACTGCGCCGGTTTGTCTCCCTTCACCAGCCAGCCGTGGTTGCCGATGGGGCGATGGTGCCCCTCAGGGAAGGTGTGCTGGATGAGCCAGCGCAGGGTGGTGTGTGCCGTATCCATCGCTTCCGCGTGATTCAGGCGGTACCCCGCCACAAACAGCGCCTGCGGGAGGCGGGCGTTCTCGTAAGTGACCACCGGCTCGAACCAGTGCCATTCGTGGTCGCTGTGGTGCCGGTAGCCTGAAAGCAGTTTGTCCAGCGCCCGGCGCAGAAGGCTGGTGCTCTCGGTATGCAACACCGCGAAGGCGAGAGCACGAGGCGAGTGCACATCCATCATTGCTTGCTCCATGCGCCGTATCATGTTGCCGGCGGCGCGGTCAGACGGATGTGCCTTTTGCCATACATAGAGCGCCCACAGTGTGCGCCCCAGTGCGTCGTCGCTGCCGACGGCTTCCAGCCATCTGCCCTGTGCGGAGCGAAAGTTGCGCACCCTGCCACCTGGTAGGAGGGCGCTGCGTATATAGCGCATACAGCGGTCAGTCAGCGCCGCGTGCAGAGCGGGGGGCATCTGCTCTTTTGCCAGCGTCGCCACGATCAGCGCTCGCGCCTGGTCGTCGATGGAGTAGCCGTGCTCGGGTGCGGGAGTGCGCAGGTTGGCATGTTGCCACACTCCCAGCGGTCCGAGCATCCTCTGCAGGTAGTCAAACCGCATCAGGCAGGCGGCTCCCTCAGAGGCTGAGACTGTAACGCCTCCGCACCCGGCGCGTACGCTGGCGACAGGTACTCCTGTGCGCAAGGCACGGTAGCCATGCCGTAGGTATGTGTGAGGCGGCTCAACCACTGCACGAACTGTGCCCCTGCCGCCCGCCAGGTCATGTGGCGGGTAAAGTGATAGGCTTTCTGGCGCAGGCGCTCGCGGTACGAGTCGTCGCTCAGCAGGTGGTGTAGCGCCTGTGCCATTACCTGCGGGTTGCGGAACGGTACCAGCACCCCCCTGTCATCTGCCAGCAGCTCTTTCGCATACAGATACGGTGTGGACACCACAGCGCATCCGCACGCTAGAGCATAGGTTAGCGTGCCACTCGATATCTGCCCCGGGTTGGGATACGGCGTGATATAGATATCGGTTGCCGCTAGATAACGCAGGAGAGCATCCTGAGAGAGATAGCTGTTCACGAACCGCACGTTGTCGGTCAATCCCATCTGCTCCACCAAGGCGATGAGCGATTCGCGGTAGCTCTCGCCTTCATAGGCGCGCACGTTGGGGTGTGTCTGTCCGAGCACCAGATAGAGGGCGTCCGGATGGTGGGGCACCACATGGCGCATGGCGGTGATGACGTCCTCGATGCCCTTTCCCCGGCTGACCAGCCCAAACGTGGAGATGACCTTACTGCCCGTCAACCCCAGTCTGTTCTTGGCGGCATCTGTGCTGGTAAAGGGTACCTCAGGCGCTCCGTGCGGGATCACCCGCACGTGGTGGGTGGACACATGGTACACCTGCTTCAACAGTTGCACCGCGGTGTGCGACATCACCGTCACACCCTGTGCATGGGTAACCAGCTCAGCCAGAATGCGTTTCATGATGTCACGGGGGTTCGGTTCCACCGTGTGAAGCGTGACGACCAGCGGCACTCTCAACGCACGCACAAAACGCAGAACCTCGGCACCCATCTCGCCGGCAAACAAACCGTACTCGTGCTGCAGACTGACCGCGGCAGGTTGAAGCTGATTCAGGAACTGCGCTGCCTGTTCGTAGTCCTGGTCGCGGTCTTTTCGGATGCGCCACAGAACGCGCTGGTCAGCGTAGTCCGATTCCCCACGGTCGATAGCCACGACAAACGGCTTCCAGCCGTAAAGTTCCACAGAGTTCGCCAGGTCTCGGGTGAAGGTTGCGATTCCGCACTGCACAGGCGGGTAGGTGCTGACAAACACGACGCTACGTCCTTGCGTCAAACGGCTCATTACCTCACCTCCCTTCAAAGTAATGAGTCGCTCTCGGCTGAGCGCACGTCGCCGATGCTCGGCGGAGAGTACAAGGGACTACGGGCAGTGAGACGCAGTAGCCCGAGCGTTTAGCATTATACCATAACTTTGCTGGCTTCGCAAGATTCTGCCAAACCAGAAGAATGCCCCCCTTCCGCGAGGGAAGAGGGGCAGGTTGGATTTAGGCTCAGCGCCCTTGAGAGGGAGGGGTAGCCACAGGTGCAGACAAAGTGCCGCCAGGCATCGGGCGTCCCTGCTGGCTTGGGGGCAGCTCGATCGGTCCCGAAGGCGGTGCGGGAGGTAGCTTCGGCTCGTTTCGTGTGCCCCACCAGAACACCACCGCCACGATCGCCAGAATCGCGACAATCAGCCCGACGGCAACTGCTGGCGAAACCTCTTTCTTCATCGAATCTGCTCTCCTTCCGCGGGTTACGGCTCGGTAGGATGGATGCGCACTCTATAGTAGCCCCAGAACACCGGACTCTCGCGCGTTAGGGTGACGCGCACCCACTTGGCGTGCCCGTCCGCGAACATGAAGTTGGCACCGTTGTTGTGGCGCGGTGGTCCGTAGAACCACGACTGCTGGTCACTGCTCAGCCAGTAGGTTCGCCGGATGCCATCGCCGGCGTCCAGGTAGTAGCCGATGAAGCTGTTCCAGGGCATATAGCCATCTGCCAGCACGCCGATTTCGGCAGGCTCGTTGATGGCTGCAAGAGGATAGCCACCAAACCGCAGGGAGCCTCCCATCAGCAACTCATTGTAGCCGTAGCCCAGATTGTAATCCTCAAGCCTTGGCACGTTGGGTGAGGGGGCGAAACAGCAGTAAGCCAACCACGGGTAGCCGCTGAAGTCGGGCTCTTTGAAGATGGCGGCGTTCTTCACGTAGGGGTAGAGCTGGTCGGGGAAGTACAGCTGGTTCACCGTTTGCCCGGTGTTGGGGTCGGTGTAGCATCCCGGAAACGCCTGCCACCACAGTGTTTCGTCGTAGTCCTGCGCGTACATCATCGTGGCAGTGCC
>CAKZNX010000125.1 GCA_937132045.1 uncultured bacterium | reverse complement strand
TCGTAGCCGAGTTCGGGCAGGTCTATCTGCTACCCAGCGGCGAACTGAATCGCAGGCAGTTGGGGGAGGCAGTGTTTGCAAACGGTGTGCTGCGACGACGATTGAACCGTGTCAGCCACCCCCTGATCTTACAGCAAATGCACCTTGAGATAACGGAGATCCAGCGGTGTGACCCCAGCGCTGTGGTGGTGGTAGAGGTGCCGCTTCTGATCGAGTGCGCTCTATACACCCGCTTCGACCGCGTCGTGGTCGTGGAGGCGGGGGAACATCTTCAGCGAATGCGCCTGATGGCAGGCGGGTTGAGCGAAGAGGAGACGCTGCGGCGTCTGAAGTCGCAACTGCCTGCCCGCGTCAAGAGGATTTTCGCCGACTGGGTCGTATGGAATCATGAAAGTTTGGAGCAAACTCGCGAGCAAAGTTGGCGTGTCTGGCAGGAGTTGCTGCAGGAAAGTGCGAAATAGTGGCGTAACCCGTTTTCGGGTGTTGACAGTGCCGAGAGGTAAGCCTATAATCGTGCAGGAACCTCGAAGCGGATGTTGAAGCAAATCTGAAGGTAACGCTTGTGCAGCTGGCAAGTACCGCACGAAGTGAGGAGGAAGGATGGCATTGAGACGCACGAACGGTCCGACACTCCCCGCGAAGTCGGCGGGTCTGTGGTTGTTATGGGGAATACTGGCAACAGTGCTACTGAGCCTGTCTCCGGCGTCAGCACAACGAACCCCTCGCTTCCCGATTGTTGGTAGTCCCGACCGCGCACCGGTTGACCTGACGCGGGATTGGGACATGCTCCGGGGACGAGCCTCACCAGAGCAAACCACCAACGTTACCAACTCTCCTGCTGACGAACTGGGACCCGTCTGGTCTTACGATGACCGGTTCATCTACTTCTATTCCAACCGGGTCAGCGCCACCAGCGGGGCACGGGGCACCAGCTATCGCATCTATCGGATGACCCCGGATGGCACAGGCATCCAGCAGCTCACCTCGCAGACAGGAGACCAGATCGAGCCCGCACTGGCTCTGAACCAGAACCGCCTCGCCTACGTGGCGCGTGCCAGCGCTGCAGCGCCCTTCCATCTGTTCGTGCTGAACCTGGTGAACAATCAGGTGCTGAGCCTGACGCGAGAGCGCACCGACCTTCCCTTCACCGACGTGCGGTATCCCACCTGGTCACCCAGCGGACTGGAAATTGCCTTTTCCGGCAAGGTGGGGACCTTCTATCACATCTTCGTGATGAACGTGGACACCGGCGTCGTCCGCCAGCTGACCGATGGCAACTGCAACGATATCGAGCCTGCCTGGTCGCCCGATGGCAATATCATCGCCTTCACCTCCGATCGGGTGGATGCTGCTGGCTCGGGCACCAAGGCGAACACGGACATCTGGACGGTCACCGCCTTTGCGCTCAATCCATCGACCGCCGTGGTGCGTCGGGTGACCAATTTCTCCGCGGGTGGCAGCGCCAGCTCAAACAAACAGGCAACGTGGAGTTTGCGCGAGCTTCCACGAACTATCACAGGAGCCACGCGCACGATTCTGTGGCTCGGTTTCGCTTCGAACCGACAGGACACGAACAACGACGGTGTTGCCGACGCTGTCGGCACGACGTTTGACATCTACTTTATGGACGCCACCGTTCTGCCCGACGGCAGCGGACTGCAAACGGTGGAGCCAACCGCGCGGGTGTATCACATCGATGCGCGCGACCCGACCTACAGCACTGATGAAGAGATGCCCACGTGGTCGCAGTTTTCGACCTCGCTGAGGCTCGCGCACGTCAGCAACCGCGCAGGCAACTGGGACATTTTCACCACCTTTATCGTGGATGTGGAAGCACCGGCACTGGAGAAGGCAGATGCCAATGCCAACGAGATCGTGCAGGTGATCCCGCGCGTGTCCCTGCCCGGCACAACCGTGCGCATCCGTGCGAAAGTGAGCGACCGGCAAAGCGGTGTGGCGGCGGTATACGCGCAGATTAAAGACCCCGACAGCCGCTATCAGGATAGCCAGGGCATCGAGCACAAGGTGTACCTGAACCGACCGACCACAGTGGAAGGTCAGGGCGTTCGGCTGACCATCCTGCCTTACGAGTTTGAAGCGCAACCGATCGACCCCAGGACCAATACCTACGTCACCCTGTCGGGCACGCTGGCGGGCAGACCGACTCTGCTGGCAAGGTCGTTCGGCTATCCTGCCGAAATGTATGAGCCGGGTAGCGATGACTTCAGCGCGTTCAGCGGTATCTTCCGTCCACCGAAGAGCCACTGGATGCAGTTGTACGACGACGGTCCTCGCTCGGCGGGTGGAAA
>CAKZNX010000124.1 GCA_937132045.1 uncultured bacterium | reverse complement strand
ATCTCCTCCACTTAACGCGAACCGCAGCGGATTGCTTCGCCTGCCGGGTGGCAGGCTCGCAATGACACATTGCCCACGTGTCATTGCGAGGAGCGCTAGCGACGAAGCAATCTCCTGCGCATACCACGAAACCGCAGGGGATTGCTTCGCCTGCCGAGGGGCAGGCTCGCAATGACACATTGCCCACCTGTCATTGCGAGGAGCAAAGCGACGAAGCAATCTCCTGCGCATACCACGAAACCGCAGGGGATTGCTTCGCCTGCCGGGGGAAAGCTGGCACTGACAAGCCTGCTACTCGTACTTATCCGCCCTGAACCGCTCCATCGAAAACGCCTCGCCCGGCGCGATGCCAGCCTTCATACACGCGATGCGCAACTGCTGTTCCACCGTGTCGACCTCCGGGAGGTCGGGCAGAAGAAGACCGCGCCTGCCATCCTCCGCGTGTACAATCACCCCGTAAAGGCGCGGGTCCAGCTCCTCCGGCGAAGCAGCCGGCTCAGGCGGATGCAGTACGTACACTGTGTAGTTCAGGTCATGCAATTCTGATACGTCCACAGGCGGGAAACGCGGGTCCTTCAACGCAGCGTCCAGCGCCACCAGAATGATTTCCCTGCCGATATCGGCACGCATGGGACGCAGCGTGCCGATACATCCCCGTAACTGTCCATCGGAGGTGTGGATGGAAACAAAGACCCCCTGCCATCGCTCCGTCGGCGGCGGAGGAAGGTCAGAAGGCGGGGTGATGATTTCACGGTCGCGTAGGAAATGCTCCACGGCATCGCGCGCCAGCTGAGCATAAGGATGACGCTCTTGTACCATCAGTGTTTCCCCCACAGATGTAATCGCGGCTCTGTGCCAGCGCGCAGGCGATGAAAGTTGGGGCGGTGTTTCCAGGCAATCCACAATGCAGCCAGCAGAGCCACCACGTGCGCCGCTTTGCTCGTGCTGAACACCCACATCCACAACAGCGGCAGAGAGAGCGAGCCGAACACCGACGCCACCGACACGTATCGGGTCAGCAGGATGAGCACGCCCCATGTAGCAAACGCACACAGCGTGGGAAGAGGCGCCAGCGCGAGGAACACTCCGAGACTGGTAGCCACTGCCCTGCCGCCGCGCCCGCGCAGGTAGGGCGACACGCTATGCCCCAAAATCGCTCCAATGCCGGCACAGATACCATCCCAGGCGAACCAGTTGCCCAGTGCAATTGGCAGCCACCCTTTGCCCGTGTCCAGCAGGAACACCAGAATCCCCGCGACCGGTCCCAGCACGCGGTAGGCGTTGGTGGCGCCGATGTTGCCGCTACCGACCTCGCGCAGGTCCACACCCTTCCACACTTTCGCAATCAGCCATCCAAACGGAATACCCCCGATGAAGTATCCAACCACCATCCCCAGCAGGTAATCCCTGCCCAGCCACGCCAGCAGGTCGGTTGTGGACATCCCGAACCATCCTTTGCGTATTGTGCAGGTTGCGAGCAGGGCAGACCCCGCTGCACCAACATGCTATTTTGCGCGATGCACATGTGGAATCCTTCGGCGTCCACGCTGCTGGGTTGCGCAGGCGAGCGCGATGTTTTTAAGGTGAGGAGCTACGTTGCTCGCGGAGCGGACCGATAGGCCGGTAGAAGAGGGCATACCTCGCCTGCGGGTCGCGACCGGTTCAGCGAGAGGGTGCTCCAAGCAGGTCGCGTTCCACCCAATCGCGCACTTCACGCATGAGCTGCTCAAACTCCTGCAGCATCTGCGCATGGTCCTCTCTGCCGAGCATTCGCGCCAGCACACGCAGTTCCCAGTCGTCGTCGGGTAGTATGTCGCGCGGCATTCCGTGCCTCAGGGTGAGTGCATTGCGGACAGCGTTCCACAGGGGATATGCTTCCGCCGCGTTTCGGCTGTCCGCCGGAGATACCAGCGCGATCATCCGCAGGGCATGCAGGGCGGAGAGAGTGCTGGTGTGGCGCACACTGCGATGCTGGCGTCCGGCGCGTAACTGCCACGTCTGCACCGCGAACTCGATGTCCAGCATTCCCCCGTAGCCCAGCTTAACGTCGCGCCAGCGGTTCTCGGCTTTCAGGCGTTCGCTCTCGACGCGGCGTTTGATATGCCGAATCGACTCCAGCTCCTCGTCACTCAGAGCTCGTGCGTAAACCACCTCTTCCTCCACCATCTGCTTCCACGCCTCGCCCAGTGCCATGTTGCCAGCGACGGGACGCGCCTTGATCAGCGCCTGTCGCTCCCACGTCTCGCCACGCGCCCGGTAGTACTGCCGGTAGTCCTCCACCGTGCGCACCATCGCACCGAAACGTCCCTCCGGGCGCAGGCGGGCATCCACCTCCAACGGAACGTCCTGCGCGTGCACCATCCGACAGAACTCCAGCATCTCCTCGCACATCTTCGCGGTGACGGCGTACGCCTCCCCATGAGTAACGGAATCAGGATGCGCAAACACAAACAGGATGTCGGCATCCGAGGCGTAGCCCATCTCCCAGCCGCCCAGCTTCCCCATTCCGATCACAGCTACCGAACGCAGAACCTCTTCCCACTGCGGGTGCGCCTCGACGGCACGCATCTGCGCCATCTGCAGGATACATTCCAGCACTGCCTCCGTGAGATGGGTGAGGTCCCGGGCGGTATCCGCACCCCGCGCTTCGCCCCACACATCACGGGCGATGATACGCAGCCGCTCGCGACGGATGAAGGAGGCGATGGTCTGCACCTGCCGCTCGGGATAGCCGCGCAGGGCGTCCGGCTGCCAATCTTCAGGTAGTCCCAGCCGTTGACGCAGGGCATCCAGCATCTGCTGGCGGGTCTTGGGCTCGCTCTCGATAATCTCCTCGCTGAAGAGGGTGTCCAGCAAGTGCTGGTGCGTACTCAGCAGGCGCATGGTGGGCGGACTGGCTCCTGCCAGCTCCACCAGTCGGCGCAACACCTCCGGGCTCTCCGCGAAGGCGGTGTACAACTGTGCACGGTTCGGCATTGCCAGCGCCAGCGTTTCGATTCCCAGAAGGGCATCATCCGGCGAAGGGCTGCGCGAAGCATAGGTGATGAGCGCCGGGGCTATCCGCAGGAAGCTCTGACGCATGGCGGGACTTGCCGCCCCCCGCGCGATGGCAGTGGCTCGTTCCTCCGCCTCGAGTTCCGCATCGGTGCCGGTCAGCGGTATCTGCAACAGACGCAGGGCGCGGTCAGGTTCGTAGAAACCTGCCTCCTGCAGGTGTGCCAGCACCATCTCCTGCGCGCGAGGGTCATCCAGCGTGCTCAGCAGGTCGCGCAGGGTACTTTCCTGCTGCTCCATCACGCGGTCGCCTGCATCACCGTAGAACACACGCAGGAAAATCTCGCGCACCTGCGCGCGCACCTGGTCGTACGTCTGCAGAAAGTACTGCGCAGCCTCGAAACCCATACGGCGCGCCAACAACTCCAGCTGACGCGGTTCGGTGGGCAGCTTCTGCGTCTGCTGTTCGTACAGTATCTGCAGGCGGTGCTCGACGGTGCGAAGGAAGCAGTAGCTCTCGCGAAGGATAATGGCTTCCTCTGGGGTCAGAAAGCCCTCACGCCGTAGCCGATGCAGAGCCTCCAGCGTGTTGCCTGTGCGCACGGAAGGGTGTTGTCCCCCCACCAGCAACTGCAGGAGCTGCACCACGAACTCGATGTCGCGGATGCCCCCCTCGCCTATTTTCACGTTCGTCCCGGTTTCACCAGCCAGCGCCGCCTTCTGCTCCAGCCGACGCTTGTTGTGGCGAATGTCCTCCACCCACTCCGAGGGCACGTAGCTCTGGTAGGTGTAGTCCTCCGCCATGCGGGTGAATGATTCACCCACGCGCGGGTCGCCTGCCACAAAACGCGCCTTGATCAGCGCCTGTCGCTCCCAGGTCTCAGCCCAGCTCTCATAGTAGTGCTGGTAGCTGCTCAGTGAGCGACTGGGCGGACCGTATCGCCCTTCCGGACGCAGGCGCAGGTCCACCCGAAAGACAAAACCACGCTCGGTATTCCGCGCCAGCACGTTCACAATCTCCTGCGCCAGACGCTCGGCATATTGCGCACCGGTCAGCTTGCCACGAACACCCACGTCATCATCGTGCACAAACATGAGGTCGATATCCGAGGAGTAGTTCAGCTCCCGTCCGCCCAGTTTGCCCATGCCGATCACCGCAAAGGCAGGCGTGCCGGTCATTTCATATCGGCGCGAGAGCTCCTCGTGCGCGATTTCGTACGCCAACTGCACGCAGGCATCGGCGAAGTCGCTGAAGGCGCGCGCAACTTCCGGCAGTTCCAGCACGCCCAGAATGTCCATCACGCCGATCCTTAGCACCTCACGCCCCTTGTACCGGCGCAAGGCATCGATCTTCATGCCGTAACTGGTGCAGGTGCGCATGAGGTTCTGCAGGTCGCGGTAGTGCTGAGGAGCCGTCTTGGGGCGACGGCGCAGGCTGGGGTCGGAAAAGAACTCAAAGTATTCCGGATTCTGGATGAGTATCTCCGAGAAGAACTGGCTGGTAGCGCAAACCGTGAAGAAAATCTCCAGCACAGCAGGGTTCTCGGCGAGGAAGCGGTAGTAGGGCAGTCGGTTAGCCAGGTTCGCCTGCCATCGCTCGAAGTTATTCAGCGCCATATCGGGGTCGGGAGACAGTGCCATCGCCTGCAAAAGGTGCGGTAGCATCTGGTCAAAGGCTTCGGCGTGCGGTCCCCATCCACGCAGGATTTCGAAGATGGTGCGGGCTCTTTGCAGTTCGCGGATGCCGAGCTGCTGCAACTGCGCGTCGGTCAGGGTGGTCAGCGGGTTGGGTGCCTGCTCCATAGGTTCCTCAATCGGAGTGCTGTTTGCCAGTTGCCTCGCGCACCTCGATTCGAATCGGTGTTCCCTCCAGCGGGAACTGCCGGCGTATCTGATTTTCCAGATAGCGCAGGTACGAGAAGTGCACGATGTCGGGATCGTTCACGAAAAGCACAATGGTGGGCGGTTTGGTGGAGGGCATGGTGGCATAGTACACCTTCAGGTTCTTGCCCTTTCGAGAATACGGTCGCGCATCCACAGCATCATGTAGCAACCGGTTCAGGATACCGGTTGGGATGCGGTGTGCGTGCGCCTCCACCGCCTCGAGGGCAGTATCCACCACGGCGGGCACTCCCATGCCCGCCAGCGCGCTGGCAAACACCAGCGGGGCAAAGTGCAGGAAGGGGCACTCCTTACGGAAGATGCGCGTAAAGTCCAGCATCAGCGCCCTGCTTGTCGGGTTCTTCATGAGGTCCCATTTGTTGACCACCACCACGCAGGCGCGCCCCTCCTCCACCGCGTAACCGCCCACACGCTTATCGCCGTCGGTGACGCCCTGCGGTCCGTCCAGCACCAGTAAAGCCACGTCGCACCGCTGGATGGCTTTCTGTGCCCGAAGTACACTGTAATACTCCACCGACCCCTGCACCTTTCCGGGGCGGCGGATGCCGGCAGTATCGATTAACACCATCTTCTGTCCGTCGCGCTCGAATGGCGTGTCGATGGCATCCCGCGTGGTGCCGGGGATGTCGCTGACTATGACGCGCGGCGCACCCAGAATCGCGTTTACCAGCGACGACTTGCCCACATTCGGTCTGCCCACGATAGCCAGACGGATGGTGGTTTCCTCTTCCTCCAGCAATGTGGCAGGTGGCAGCAGGTCTACCACTCGATCCAGCACCTCGGCTACGCCGTGCCCGTGCACCGCCGAGACGGTGAACACCTCCTCCCAGCCCAGCGCGTAGAACTCGGCAGCGTCTGCCTCCCGACGGGTGTTGTCCACTTTGTTCGCCACCAGCAGGACGGGTTTGGTGGTGATGCGCAGAACCTCCGCCAGCTCCTCGTCGGCTGGGGTAATGCCTTCTACCGCGTCCACCAGTAAGAGGATGACGTCCGCCTCTTCGATGGCTGCCAGCGCCTGAATGCGCACCTGCACAATGAGCGGATCGGTATCGTCCAGCAACACGCCGCCAGTGTCCACCGCCTGAAAAGCCCTGCCGCGCCATTCCGTCTCGCCATAGAGCCGGTCGCGAGTGATACCGGGGGTATCCTCCACAATCGCCACGCGTCGCCCCACCAGACGGTTGAACAGGGTGGACTTGCCCACGTTGGGGCGTCCGACAATCGCCACAGTGGGCAACCGCAGTTGCTGGGATTTACCGATGGTCTGTGCAGAGGTCTTCTCCATAGTGGACACCGCCAATCAGGATACCACAAAACGCCGATGCAGGCAAACCTTACGGAATCGGTGTTGCACTTCACACTCCAGTTTTTTTGCCGGTTTCACGATAATTCAGCATGAGGGACATCTCTCCATCGACACAGGCATGGAAGGATTCCTCACACGCACCCCATGCCCGTGCTGGGGTCAAGAGGTGGTAGCCAATGGCTCGCTGGAAGGGAGTTTTCAACAAACAGGGCATCATTGGATTGGACCTCGGCAGCTACACCCTGAAGGCAGTGCAGGTCGAGCCGACCCGCAGTGGGTGGCGGCTGGTGCAGCTGGCGCAGTGTCCTACTCCAGCCGATGCCATCCGGGATGGCGTCATCGTCCAGCCGGAAGAGGTCGCAGCGGCTATTAAACGCCTTCTGCGGGACAACGCCTTTCGGGCATCCTCTGCCGTTACCGCCATCGCGGGCGCGGCAGTCATCGTCCGGCAGGTCACGTTGCCCAAGATGACTGAAACCATGTTGCGCAAGACGATCCGTTATGAAGCCAGCAAGTATGTTTCCACTTCTATCGAGGACAGCTACGTGGGGTTTCAGATACTCGGAGATATCGAGGACGCCCAGCAAGAGGGCGAAAACGTGGAAAAGCAGATGCAGGTACTGCTGGTAGTGGCGCCTCGAGAGATGGTGGACGCCCAGATACGCACCCTGGAGCTGGCAGGACTGGAGGCGCTGGCAATTGAGGTCGAGGCTTTCGCGCTGTACCGCGCCCTGTTCGAAATCAACCGCGTCACCAGGTCGCGACTGGAGGGGCGACCTGCCGCCATCATGGACATCGGTGCGGCGTATACCAATCTCTACATCGTATCCAACGACAGTTTCTTCCTCACCCGCACCATCCCGATTGCGGGAGATGCGTTCACCCAGACGGTGCAGGCGATGCTGCACAGTAACTGGTCGGAGGCGGAGCGGTTCAAGCGTACGGTGGACTTCCGGCAACTGTTGAAACGGCGCAGCACCCGCTCCAGAGCGACGACCGCCGAGGGCGAAAGCACGACGGATGCCGGTGACGGAGAGGAAGCCGTGCTGAAGGCGATGCAGGCTCAGGTGGATGAGCTCCTCCGTGAGGTTCGTCGCTCGCTCCACTACTACCAGTCCCAGTTTCCGGAAGGCAGTTCGCAGGGGCAGGTCACCAACCTGATTATCACAGGAGGCAGCTCCCAGCTTGGCGGCTTGGCGGAATATGCGTCCGCGCGGCTGGGGTTGGAGGTCGAGATGGGCGACCCGTTCAACAACCCGGACTTCGACACCGCCCATATCCCCGCCGAGGCGCTCGAGATGTTCACCCCGGTCCTGGGGATTGCGGTAGGGTTAGCCGTGCGCGAAGCCTTTGCGGAACGACAGCGCCATGCTGCCTGACCAAAGCAGGGAGAGGAGGTACCGTTATGCCATTGATTAACATGATATCGGAACGCAGGGAGCACCAGGCGCAGCTGTTTCGCCGGCGCAGGCAGTTGCTCAGCGTCCTGCTGGTTGAGGTTGGAGTGCTGGCAGGCGTGTTCTCGTTTCTGGGCGTGGGCACCATGACCCTGCAGGCGAGACTCGATCGGGCTCAGCATGAGATTCAGCGACTGCAACCGACGCTGGAGCTAATCGCCACAACCGAGCGAGAGACGCAGGCTCTAGTGCCCAAACTGCGAACGCTCACCGAGGCGCAGCAGCACACCAGACGCTGGTACGCTACCATCAACGGTATTGCACGTTCCCTGCCTGCCGACGTGTGGCTCACGAGTATCAGCAGCACGCAGACGCAGGACGGCGAGAAGAAGGCGCCGTCGACGGTAATCACCCTCACAGGGTCCACCCTTACCCAGCAGCAGGTGGGGGAGATGATGCTCCGCCTGAACACCATACCCACCTTCGAGAAGGTCGACCTGCACTACACGCAACAGCGCAGCTACAACGACTTCGAGACGGTGGACTTTGAGGTCGCCGCGCGGGTGCAGACGCGCGGCGAGGAGGAGGGCAAGGATGAAACTGGCAGTTCGTAACTCTGGAGGCGCCAGCGTGCTGCGCGGGCTGGTGACCCTGTGTGTGGTAATCCTGCTGGCGGGCGCCGGCGTCATCTACTGGCAATACACGGGCTTCACGGAGCTGAAGGCGCGCACTCAGGCTGCCGAGCAGCAGGTGGAGGAAGGCAGAAGCATCGCCCAGCGCCTCGAGCAAACCCAGCAGCGCTATCAGAACATGGTGCAACAGCTTCAGCATCTCGAGCTGTCGGTCAGCGAGCGCGCCTACATTCCCACCCTGCTCAAGCAGCTGGAGAGCGCGGCAAAGTCGTACCGATTGACCGTCTTGTCGGTGCGCCCGTCCAACGCCCCTGCCAGCCAGAAGAAGGCTCAGCCGGAGGATGAAGAGGGAAAGGACGAGGAGAAGAAGCCCGCCGAACCTTACGAGAGGCAGACCATCGAGGTCGGTGTTCGCGGACAGTTCTGGGATGTCATGCGCTTCACCGAAAACCTGACCCGCTTCCCGAAGATACTGGCGGTGGAACGTCTGCAGCTGCGACCGCGCCAGCGTAAAGAACCGAACGACCCCTTCGAGGTGGAGGCACAGTTCACCCTCACCGCCTTCATCTTCCGCACCGCGGAAGGAGGTGCATCGCAATGAAGAGGCTCGACCGCAAGCAGATGCAGCAGCTGATCGTGCTGGGCGTGCTGTTTATGGCGGCGATGGGCTACGCCGCGTTTCAGCTTTTCTTTGCCGGTTCCACCGGAGCCAGCACCAGAAGTACTGCAACTACCGAAGAAGCAGCGCAACCCGCTGCCGAACAGCAGCAACAGACGACCACCGAGCCAGCCTGGCTAACATCCTCAGAACCGGCGCGCGACCCGTTTGTGATACCGTCGCAGTTCGATAACCTGAAGCGGAGCCAGGCACCCAGCGTGCGTTCCGCTCCGCCACGCCCACCTTCGATACCAAACGTCAGCGCGCTTCCACCGATGCCTGTTTCGCCCGTTTCCGGCACGCCGGGCAGTATCAGCACACCGCCGGTTGAAATCGCAGCACCTCAGCCAGAGGCGACACCAAACATCACGGTAACCGGTGTGGTAATCGGTGAGCGCCCGGTGGCAATCGTCAAAACGGAAGCCAACGCCGATCAGCGCATCGTTCAGCCAGGACACCAGCTGGAGGGCGGATATGTCCTGCGTGCGGTGTCGCGCGAAGGTATCGTGATCGAGAGAGACGGCAAGACAGTGACCTTGCGTCCGGGAGGTAATCCGAATGCGAAGTAGATATCCCCTTTCGTTCGTCACACTGTTGCTGGTGCTGGGCGTGACCCTTGCCGCCCACAGCGCGCCTAGCAAGAACAATGTTCAGGTGAAGTTCACTCAGAACGACGCCACTTTCCAGGTGGTGATGCAGTTCACCGCGCCGATCAACCCACCTGCCGTCCATTTCTATGGCAAGCGCGGCTGGGTGTTCATCGATGTGCCCGCCGGGCTGAACGGCAAGGCAAAGGTAGAGCGGGTGCGCAGTGGCGGCATCCTGTGGGCGCGATACGGCTGGTACAAAGCCCGCCCGCCGGTCACCCGCATCTGGGTGGCTACCAGCGAAAAACGCCCGGCTCAGCTCATCCGACAGAACGACGGGAAGACGCTGGTGCTTACCGTCTGGAAGCAAGGACGCTCGCCGGCGACCGACCCCTTAGTGAACGAGAACGCCACCGAGCCAGTGGTCGCCAAGCCGCAGAGTGTCTCCGCGCCGCCGTCCAGACCAGCGGTTCAACCCAGACCGGTGACGCGGATTGCCCAGAAGGCAGAAGACGAATCGCACGACATTCAAGCTCCAACAGAGGCGAAACCCGAGGCACAGTCGCCTGCCACCGAGGAACCACTGAAGGCAGAGGCGACATTGTCTGCATCGGAAGCCGTTCGGGTAGCACAACTGCCTGAGGCAAAACCCGCCCTACCCCGCAAGCCCGCTGAGCGCGAGACCCGCGACGCCGCAGCACCTCCCCGCCCTACCCCGCAGGTAGCGGTAGACTTCGTGGGCGCGGAGATTTCGGATGTGCTGAAAGCGCTCTCGCTCCAAACACAGACCAACATCGTCACCAGCCCCGATGTGAAGGGTACTGTGACGGTCAGCCTCGCAGGCGTCGGGGTGGAGGAGGCTCTGGACCTGGTCACCCGACTGAGCGGATACCGATACGCCAAGCTGGGCAATACCTACGTGGTGGCTACCCCACAGGGGCTTCAGAACCTGCTCAGTGGCAGTCAGACCAGTACTCCCCAGCCGCGAACCACCCAGATGGTGGCGTACCGCTACGCCGATCCCAACAGCCTGAGCAAAGTGCTGCAGGAACAGGCGCCCGGTGTGCAGGTGGCATGGAACCTCACCAGCACACAGCAGGCGAAGTCCACAGGCACCAAAGTGGCTCTGGTCACGGGCACGGAAGCTGAGGTGCGCACCGCTGCGGGGCTGATTGAGATGGTGGACACGGCACTCGGCAAGTCCGAGCAGGATTCGGTGGTGGACACCTACGTGGTCAAGCACGCCTCTCCGGTTGACCTGCGTTCCATCGTGTCGGAGCTGGTGCCCGAAGTGAACATCGTCCTGGGACCGCGTCCTGGCTTCAACCTGCTGGCTCCGGCGCCGCTGGGCGATTCCGCTGGCAGGACGGTGGGTGAGAAGGGCGTCGACCAGTCGCTCCAGGCAGGTGGCGGCTCTGGCGGTTCGGGTGGCACACAGCAGGCAGGAGGCGGCAACCAGCAGGGAGCCGACCCGTCCGTCGACGAGCGCGTGAACATGCTCATCCTGACGGGACCGCGCTCCGCCGTAGAGCGTGCCAAAGAGGCTCTGGCTCGCATCGATGTGGCTCCGCCTCAGATACTGATCGAGGCGAAGGTGGTGGAGGTCAGCACCGACGTGGACAACACTCTGGGTGTGCTGTGGGACTTCAGCGGCACCAGGGCAGACTTCAGCCTCAGCACGCCCAACCCGCCCGACCGCGGCAACCTGGGCACCATCGTTTTCGGTCGCCTGACGCGCGATGCCATCGGCATCAGCGCCAAGCTTGACGCGCTGTTCAAGGACAACAAAGCTCGCCTTCTGGCGAACCCGAAACTGCTGGTACTCAACGCCAAGCAGGCGCAGATATTCATCGGTGACGAGGTGCGCTACATCGAGAGCGTGCAGTCCACGCAGAACGGCGTCAGCGTCACCACCGGCAAGGTGAACGTGGGTATCCAGCTGAACGTGGTCGCCAAGACCAACCCGGAGGGAGACATCACCCTGCAGATCCACCCTGAGGTGAGCCTCATCACCGGTTACCTGAAGACGCCCGTCGGGGGCGAAATCCCGCAGGTGTCACGCCGGTTTGCGGACAGTGCAGTACGCCTGCGCAGCGGAGAGACCCTGGTCATCGGTGGGCTCATCTCCCAGCGCGACCTGAAGCTGGTACAGAAGGTGCCTTTGCTCGGTGACCTGCCGGTGCTCGGCTATCTGTTCAAGCAGACCAATACCAAGCGCAGCAACTCGGAAATCATGGTGTTTCTGACCGCCACATGGTGGAAAGAATGAATCGGATAGCCTGATAACTTAGAGGGTGAGCCGCGATGCCCTTCGCCCTCACCCTCCATCTCAGTCTCTACGAAAGGCGCGGGTATGGTTACCCGCTGGATTGCAGGCACTGATTATGGCATCCACAACAGGAGAGATATTCGTGCAGGCGGGGCTCATCACCCGCGAGCAGCTCGCCATGGCGATTGAGAAGCAGAAACAGCTTCAGTCGCACGAGAACATTGGCGAGTTGCTGGTCGATATGGGGCTGATCACCGAACGCGACCGTGTGCGCTGTATGGGCGAGCACTGGGGCGTCGCGTACGTGGACCTCGCTCAGCAGCCCCCAGAACCCGACGCACTGAAACTGCTGGCGCAGGACATCGCCCGCCGCTTCAAAGCCGTGCCCCTCAGCCTGAATAACGGGCGGCTGACGGTGGCGATGGTGAATCCGCTGGATATCTTCGCTATCGACGAAATCCGCCTCATCACCGGCAAGGAAGTCGAGCCGGTCATCGCCACCGAAGAGGACGTACTCAACGCGCTCAACACCGCCTACCGCCAGGAAACCGCCGTTACCGACGTGTTGAAAGCGGTGGAGCGGGAGCTGGAAAACGCTCAGATAGACGTTCAGAGCGCATCACGCCCAGATGAAGAGGAGAATCTCAGCGTCGAGCAGCTGCGCGAGATCAGCGAAGACGCGCCGGTGGTGCGTCTTGCAAACCTCATCATCACGAAGGCGATTCAGGACAAAGCCAGCGACATTCATATCGAGCCCTCCAAAGAGTACGTGAAGGTGCGCTATCGCATCGACGGTATAATGCAGGATTCGATGGTTCTGCCCAAGCGCGTGCAGGCATCGCTTACCAGCCGGTTCAAAATCATGGCAGATATGGACATCGCCGAGAAGCGGGTGCCGCAGGACAACCGTATCTCTGCCGTCATCGACGGCAAGACATTCGACTTCCGCGTGTCCACGCTCCCCTCCGTGCACGGTGAGAAAGTGGTGATGCGCGTGCTTGACCGAAGCAGTATCACTGTGGACTTTCACAAGCTCGGCATGTTGCCCTACACGCTGGAAATGTTTGAGGCGATGATTGCCCGCACATATGGAATAATCCTTGTGACCGGTCCAACGGGTTCGGGCAAGTCCACCACGCTGTACTCGGTGCTGTCCAAGCTCAACTCGGGCGAAAAGAACATCTTGACAATCGAGGACCCGGTGGAATACGAACTGCAGGGTTTGACGCAGGTCAACGTCAACCAGCGTGCTGGGATGACCTTCGCGGCAGGGTTGCGTGCGATGCTGCGCCAGGACCCCGACATCATTATGGTGGGCGAGATCCGCGATGCCGAAACCGCCATCATCGCTATCGAGGCAGCGCTCACCGGGCACCTGGTGCTCTCCACCCTGCACACCAACGACGCGCCGGGCGCGGTAGCGCGGTTGCTGGACATGGGTGTGGAGCCTTTCCTGATAGCCTCCTCGCTGGTGGGCGTTCTGGCTCAGCGCCTCCTGCGCACCATCTGCGCAAAGTGCAAGGAGCCTTACACGCCCCCGCGCGACGCCATGCAGAGGCTGGGGATGAATATCGAGGGGCACTCGAACGTCACTTTCTACCGCGGACGCGGTTGCGAGCTGTGCAAAGGCAGCGGCTATAAGGGACGCACCGGTATCTACGAGCTGATGCCGGTGACGGATAAGGTGCGCGAACTGATACTGGCTCGCGCCTCGTCCTACGCGATTCGCGAAGCGGCTATCGAGGCGGGAATGCGCACACTGCGCGAAGATGCCATGCAGAAAATCCTGCTGGGCATCACCACACTCGAGGAATCGCTGCGCGTGATCTACTCAGGATGATAATACATGCAGTGGAGGTAGACAGATGGGTTCTGTGGCAGGGGTCTTTCCTAAATCACCCCAGGACGTGGTAAAGAACATCGGCGAGATTGCCATGATACCACAGGTGGTCATGAAAGTGCTGGATATGACCAGCAATACCCGGGCGACCACACAGGAGCTGGAGGATGTTATCGGGCGGGATCAGGGCTTGACCAGCAAGGTGTTGACGCTGGCAAACTCGTCCTACTACGGCTTGCCGAGGAGGGTCAGCTCCCTGCGAGAGGCGGTGATGTTCCTGGGCTTCCGAGCCGTGCGCAACATCGCCATGACCGCATCCTGCTACAACATGTTCATTGGAAAGTCCGACAGCCAGAGCCTGCTGAAGCGCCGCATCTGGAAGCACTCTGTCGACACCTCTCTTCTGACGCGCCTCGTGTGCGCGTACGCTTCCGATGTGGTTCCCGATGAGGCGTTCGCTGCCGGCTTGTTGCACGATATCGGCAAAGCGGTGCTTGAGCAATACTATCCGCAGGCGATGATGCAGGTGGTGCAGACCGCCGAGCGGCTCACCATCCGCCACCACGAGGCGGAGGAGCAGATTCTGGGCTTCAACCACGCCGACGTCGGAATCGCACTGGCAATACACTGGAACCTGCCTACCGTGCTGGCAGAAGCAATCGGATACCACCACTACGTGAAAGCTGCCTCCACCGCGCCGAAACTGGTGGCTGTGGTGGCGATAGCCAGCGACATCGCCAACATGATCGAAGATGGTATCGATGAGGAACTTTGGTCAGCAATCATCAGCGATGACGCCATGGATATGCTGGGCATAGCGCCCGAGCAGGTCGAGGCGCTGCTGGCGGGATGCCGTGTGGAGGTGGAACGCAGCGCAGGCATGCACAATATGGCTGCCTGACAGGGGGGATACTGATGGAGCAGAAGTTCGGGCAACAACCCGTAGACTTCTTCGACAGCTCGGAGGATCTCATGCCGCTGGACGACGAGATGAGCCCAGCTCATCTGTCGCCACAAACCACAGCGGTAGCCACGGGCGATGACAGCCGGGCCGAAACGGGTGAGGCGACATCCATCGAGGACGTGCACATCGACGACCTGCTTCGCATAACGGTGGAAAAAGGCGGGTCTGACCTGCATCTTTCTGCGGGTCTACCGCCCATGGTTCGCGTGGATGGTCGCCTGCATCCGCTTCCGTTTGAGGTGCTTGGTCCTCGAGACATCCAGCGGCTGGTTTATGACGTCCTGACCGGCGACCAGATACAGAAGTTTGAGAAGACAAAGGAGCTGGATTTCTCATACGGCGTGAAGGACGTGGGGCGCTTTCGCTTCAACGTGTATCGCCAGCGTGGTTCGGTAGGATGCGCCATGCGCGCCATCCCGTCTGCCATCCCGACGCTGGAACAGTTGCGCCTGCCGCCGATCCTGCGCGAGCTGACGCGACGCCACAGCGGGCTGATTCTGGTGACTGGACCAACCGGCTCAGGAAAATCCACCACCATCGCTTCGATGATTGACGTCATCAACAACGAGCGCAACTGCCATATTATGACCATCGAGGATCCTATCGAGTATCTGCACAGCCACAAGAACAGCATGGTCAACCAGCGCGAACTGGGCACGGACACGGATTCGTTCCACAACGCCCTGCGTGCGGTGCTGCGCGAAGACCCGGATGTGATACTGGTGGGCGAAATGCGCGACCTCGAAACCATCCGCGCTGCGCTGACGCTGGCTGAGACCGGACACCTGGTGTTCGCCACCCTGCACACGCGCAACGCACCGCAGACCATCGACCGCGTGGTGGACGTGTTCCCGCCGGAACAGCAGGAGCAGATACGTATTCAGCTGGCGAACACGCTGGAAGCGGTGATCGCGCAGCAACTGTTGCCCATGCTGGGAGGCGGTCGCGTGGCGGCAATCGAGATTATGATTGCCACAGCAGCCATCCGCAACCTGATTAGGGAAGGCAAGGTGCACCAGATTTACTCTGTGATGGAAACCAGCTCCCAGCAGGGGATGCAGACGATGGACCGTGCCCTGGCAGACCTGCACCTGAACGGGCTGGTGTCGTTCGAAGAGGCGGTATTGCGCTGTATCGACCGCGAGAACTTCACGCGGTTCATTCAGGCGCGCTAAGCAAGGAGAGTGAGAACTATGCCACAATTCGTATACAATGCGGTAGACCCGTCCGGGCGCACCCTGCGCGGCACCATGGAGGCGGACGATGAGCGACTGGTGCTGGCATGGCTGCACGAACAACACTACCACGTGCTGAGCGTGCAGCCGAAGCGTGCCGGGTTCAGCCTCGCTGCGCTGAAGGAACTGAACCGCTCGAAGAAGGTGAAACTTCTGGAGCTGGTCATGTTCAGCCGGCAGTTCGCCACCATGATCGACGCCGGTATCCCCATCCTGAAGAGCCTCGACGCTCTGGAGACACAGGCGAAAAACCCCACCCTGCGCGACGTGATCGGGGCGGTGCGACAGGATGTGAAGGGCGGAATGTCCCTCGCCGATGCATTGAGCAAGCATCCACAGGTGTTCTCCAAGCTGTATGTGAACATGGTGCGCGCCGCCGAGGTGGGTGGTATTCTGGATCAGATACTGGATCGCCTGTCGCAGTTTCTCGAGAAAGAGCTGGAAATTCGGCAGAAAATCAAGTCGGCGATGATGTATCCGGTTCTGGTGTTGATCTTTTCGTTGGTGATGGTGTTCGCCCTGTTCACGTTCGTGTTGCCGCGCTTCAAGGAGATATTCGCCAGCATGAACGTGAAGATGCCACCCGCTACCCAGTTCCTGTTCAGCCTCAGCGACTATGCGGTGGCGTACTGGTACATCCCGCCAGCTCTGCTGATCGGAGGGCTGGTGTTCGTGAAACAGTACGGCAAGAACCCGAAGGGCCGATACCAGATCGACATGGTGAAGCTGCGACTACCCATCATCGGCGATCTGGTGCTGAAGATGAGTATATCGCGCTTCGCCAGAACCTTCGGCGTGCTGATAGCCAGTGGGGTGTCGATGATGCGCTCGCTGGAGATTGTAGCAGAGACCGCCGGCAACAGCGTGCTCGCTGGCGCCATCGATGCCGCCCGCAACGGCGTACGGGAAGGGCAAAAGCTCAGCACACCGCTGGGCGCGAGCGGATTGTTCCCCACCATGGTGACACACATGATCGACGTCGGCGAGGAAACGGGGCGCCTCAGCGATATGCTGGTGAAGGTATCCGACTTTTACGAGAAAGAGGTGGACGCCACCGTCAAGGGGCTGACGTCGATGATCGAGCCGATGCTGATTATCTTCCTGGGAGTGGTGGTGGGATTCATCGCCATCTCCGTGATGACGCCCATCTTTACACTGGTCAGCAACATCAACTAGCCAAAGCAGGTCGGGGGGAGCTTACCTTCCCCCCGCCGACTATTCCTCGCACAGCACCCCGTCCTCGCCAGCCTCGGCAATCAGGTCATATAGACTCGTGCTGCGGAACGACTGTTCCACCAGCTCCCAAGCGTTGTCCAGCCGCTGATGCAGAGGACATAAACGGTCACGATGCGCCCGGAGTTTCAGAGGGCACGAGGTAATGCGCGGAATCGGGTCCACCGCCTGCACCACCTCGTATATGCTGATCTCCTCCGCCGGTTTTGCCAGCGCAAACCCCCCGCCCAATCCCCGGCGTGAGGTGATCAAACCTGCCCGGCTCAGGTTCTGCAACACCTTCGCCAAATAGCCTAACGGCACGCGCGTCACCCGGGCAATCTGCTGGTTGGTATGCGAGCTGCCGGGATACTGCGCCAGATACACCATCGCCCGCAAGGCATACTCCGCTGTCTGCGAAATCATTCTCCTACCGGCTCCGTTTTGATGCACCTGAGGATGTTGGAAAAAGACCAAACCTATCCCCCGCCCCCCTTCCCGACGCGGGAAGGGGGAGTTCGGAACCTCTCCCAGCTTCGGGGAGAGGCAGGGAGAGGGGTGCGAAAAGGCTTGTTACAACGGTTCTGGTCGTCGATTCCTGGCTGCCTGCGGATTTTCACACACCCTCGATGCACCTTGACTTCGATTCTATCATACCGCTATAATTCGGTCAATTCGGATGCGAATATCCCTTTTCTGGTGAGGTCAATTTCGCCTGGAGGTGTATCAAGGATGAGTAACAGTTACCTGTTCCTCGAAGACCTGTCACAGCAAGTGGACATCCCGCAAGACGGCATCCTGAGCCGCACGCTGTATCAGGACGAACACGTGAAGCTCGTACTCTTCGGTTTCGACAGAGGACAGGAACTCTCGGAACACACAGCGTCCATGCCTGCCACTCTCTACTTTGTGCAGGGTGAGGCGGAGCTGACGCTGGGTGCGGACAAGCGCATGGCCACAGCGGGCACATGGGCGTACATGACCCCAAACCTGCCTCACAGTGTGGTGGCAACAACGCCTGTGGTGATGCTGTTGATACTGATGAAGCGATAGACGCCTTCAGGTATCGCCCTGTTCGCACAGCAGAGGTCACCTGGTTGCCCTATGTAAAGCAGCATAGGCGGAGGGAGGAGTGGAAGCCTCTCCCCCCTCTCACAGATGATGAACCGGCAATCAACCCACCATCCGCATTACACCTGTGCGATGGGTGCCACCTTTGGCTGCACCAGCCGTTCGTAGTCCCTGTACGCCATACGGACCAGCTCGATGTGCGAGCCCGCGTTGAAAGCGATTTCCTCGTCTTCCGTGAGGCTGGTGTCCACATACGTCTCCATGCCATACAGGTTGCCGAAGGGAGGCATGGCGCCGGTCTCGCACTCGGGAAACAGATACTGAAACTCCTGTTCGGTAGCCAGCTCCGCTTTGTGAGCGCCAGCAGCCTGTTTCAGTGCCTCCAGGTCCACCTTGCGCGTTGCAGGCAGGACCGCCATCGCCATCTTGCCGTCGAGCTTCACCATCACCGTCTTGGCAAACTCTTTTCCGCGGATGTGGGCAGCGGCAGCGACCTCCTGTGCGGTGTAAGCGCGGGAGTGGGTAATGCTCACATACTTTACGTTGTGCTCGTCGAGGAACTCCTTCAGTTTGCGCGCTGGCATGGCTTGCACCCCCTTGTGCCTCAGATGCTGACACCAGTATGGTAATACAAACTGCAGGCGGTGTCAAGTGATATGGAGGGTGTTTCAACAATACTCTGCTGGTTGTGACGAGACAGGCGTGTCGACTGGCAACCTCCACCTCCAAGGCGTCCCGGCACTGCCCCGCTGGTAGCGCATTAAACCGAATGGGTCAACCAGGTTGTTGCTCAACACCTGCGCACTGCTGCTCGTAATCACCCCAGCCGTGCCAAACGGGTCAAAGTGGTGCCACTCGTTGTTGCGACGAACCTAACCCACCATCACAAACGCACCTCACCACACATGGCGAAACAATATTCCCAACACAAGTTGCCAACCCCCGCGAGAAGTGTGGTTGAAGAGGAGTCGATGTCATAGGAAAGGACACAAACTGTCGCTTT
>CAKZNX010000123.1 GCA_937132045.1 uncultured bacterium | reverse complement strand
CGTTCTGCAGGAGGGGCGCTTTACTCTGCCTGTCCAGCTGCACCATGTTCGGCGCCGTCAGGTAGTGCAACCCCTTCAGGTCGGGCGTCATCGAGGCAGGCAGAGAGTTAAACGCCACCTCCTCGCAGCGGTCCGCCCACCTGACCTCCCCGGTAATTCGGGTGAGCATCTGGTGGCTGTACATCATTTCCACCATCGAGCAGGTCTCCGCTGCCTGTCGCGGACCGGTGAATCCCTGGCGGGCGTTTTCGTCCGCACCGAACATGCCACCCGGTACCTGACCGTAGATGCCCATGACCGTGTCGTACACACGCTCGGTAGCTTTCAGGTAACGGATGTCGCGCGTCTGCTGGTAGTATTGCGCCGGCTCCCGAAAGCCCTGGCAGATGTTTACCCCGTGCCATGTGGGGATACCGCCTGCCCAGTCGGCGGTGCGCTCGTGCGTCACGCGCGCTGCGTCCAGCAGCCAGCTCTCACCGGTCTGGTTGTACAGCCAGTGGATGACGTCCAGATTATCGCCGCCGCGTATCTTCTGCCAGCTGCCGGGCAGAAAGTCCTCCAGCGGAACCTTCATCTGCCAGCGGAAATAGCGCAGCATGAAGGGGATCACACGTGCATCGCCGGTCGCTTCATAGTGCGTGCGCAGTGCGTACAGCGCGATCATGTTGGGCCACAGGTCGCGGTTCTGCCGATTAGCCTCTGGACCGAAGTATCCGTCCTCGCGCTGGCTGGCGAGGATGGCATCCACCCATTTGCGCGCCTCGGCGATGATGCGCTCATCGTTCAGCACATACCCCAGCGACACGAAACCCTTCAGCCAGTAAGGAAGCTCCTCCCAGCCATTTTCGCCTTCGCCCTGCGGGTTCGCCCACGCACTGTTTTCGAATTTGCACCACGGACTGATCTCGGTCAGGTGACCGGTGAACCCATCTGCCATCAGCTCCAGCTGTCGGCGCAGCCAGCCCTCGACGCGCACCGCGCCTGACGGCAGCTTGACCAGCGGGCTGGGCAGAAGCGGAGCCCGGTTGCCCCGATAGTGACGGTTTGCCGGAGAGGCAGGGGGTGCTTGAACGACCTTCATCGTCATTTGCCTCGTGTCTGAAGTGTTTTGTGCGGTTGCCAGTGCACCCGCGAGGAGCAGTGCCAGAACCAACAAAACTTTCATCCGAACCTCCTTGCTACCGTCCACAGAATGGGCACGTCCCCTTGATAGGTGCCATCTCACACTGAACCTGCACACCCATCCGTCGCATCTCCTCGATGGCTTCGCGAGGGTCAAACAGATGCCCTGCGAACCACAAGCCGGGCTTTCGCGCACTGCCCCGGAGGTACTGCAGGATACCAGCCGTGACGGAGACGGCGGTGAAAGCATAGGGGTCGGCGTGGAACATCTGCAAGCTCAGACGGTGTCGCTCGTCGCCTTTGCTTCCACACGCCTCCAGCTTGATCACCGCCCCATATGGCGGGTTTGACCAGAGCCGCGTGCCCCAGCATAACAGGCTCGCCAGCGGCTTCACCGCCAGCGACGGAGCCACCTTACCGAAAATCCACAGCAGCGGCATCGTCACCCAGTCCACGAACCAGTTGAAACCTGCCACATAGAAGCCCGTCTCCTGCAGGGTGGGGAACATCTCCGGCAGGGCGCGCATCTCCTCCAGCGTCAGCGGCGCGCAAAGACGCGTTCCGAACCCGAAGCCGAAGTCTGCCTGACGCATATCGCCTGCCCCGAAACCGTAACAGCACCGCCATTCGCCATCGCGATAGGCACTATACCGGAAGCGCATCAGCTCGCGCGCGAACTCGTGCGTGGACGGCGTTTTGGGAAAGCCTCCTTTCGGGTTAACGATAGCGTAGACGTTCGCCGCCTCCAGCACATCGAACTGGCTGGCGGCATAGCGCACCATCAGTGCAGGCAGTCCGGGGTGCAGACCCGCGTCGGTGATGAAGCACCTGCCTTCCCGCTCGATGCGCTCGCGCAGGCGGGTTAGCGCGCTGATCTTGGGCGTGTAGTACTGGATGTCCAGCCAGTCGCAACCTGTCTGCAGGGCCGCTTGGGCGGTGGGTTCCGCGTACCGACCCGTCGAGGACGCCACAATCAACAGCTGCACTCTTTCGAAGGCGCGCGCCACGCTACCGGGGTCGGAGGCCCCGGCGTAGGCAGCGCACACACGCTCGGCACCGACCTGCTTGTTGAACTCGCGCGCGGCCTCACGCGCCCGCAGGATATGCCTGCCGCCGATAATGACGTGCGCCGACGTTTGCTCCAGCAGAAGCCGGGTCAGGACACTGCCAGTGGAGCCGTAACCGCCCAGAATGCCTATCGTCGGCGTATCCACTGTGCGCTCACCACCACATCGGACAGCGATTGAACCTGTGCAGTCAGCAGTATCCAGTCATCTTTGCCGAAACCACCTCTGCCCACCAGCAGAGCTGCCCAGCCGCCTTCCAGAGCGATGGTTTCCTGTGGTTTCACCTCGCGCTTCACGTCCTGCCAGAGGTCGGGGTGTTGCCCACCCGAAGGGTCTTTCCAGAAGATGCAGTTCCAGCGCTCAGCCTCAAGGGGCATCGCGCCGTAGAAGATAGGGGATTGCGGATCTGTCCACGCGCCAGCATTCAGGTAGTAGTTGGGCACACCGGCAGGCTCGTCGTCTCTGCCGTCGCCTGCCAGCTGGCTCTGCGCGTAATGGTACACCGCCTCCACGCGAACGGGCAGTTTACTCAGGTTCTGCAGCCGGCGCATCCGCACCAGCAGAAGGCGCTTCGGCAGGTCTTGCCGGATTTCCATGTCCCACTCCACCCGATAACTGCGCGGTTGCGACTGCTGCCCCGCATACTCGCCCGTCTGCTGGTTCACCTCGGTGATGGCGGAACCGTCGCGGTGCACCAGCCAACCGTGGAGGTAGTACCCGAACGGCGTGCTGACCAGCTGTATCTCTTCGTGCAGGTTGGGCGGAACCCACTGCATCTGCGACAGCGACTGCTGAGCCAGTACCGTGTAACTGCCTGCACGCTGACCCAGCCAGCTGACCGACCGCACAGGGGCACGCTCATTGCCGAACTGCAGGTCAAACGGCGGCGCACTCAGCCGGAAGTCCGAACTGACAACATACGGCTTGTGACGCGGACGCTCCTGCGTGCTCGGGGTGAACGTCATCAGCCCGCTCCACGCTTTGCCCGGCGGTAATCCCTGCACCCAGACCCACACCCTGCGCCGATGCAGGGGTTCTACGTGGAACCGTACTGGCTTGCCGTCGGTACTTCGACATTCCCAACTGCCCGACAGTCGCGTAGCCGTTGGGTGTTCGGACAGGTCCACGCCGATCCACCCGGTGAAGGCTCTGTTGCCGCGGTTGAAGGCATCGATTTGCCACGCCAGATGCACGCCTGCGGGAACTCTCCAGGTTCTGCGCACAAAGGCGATCGACTTCTGGGACGGCTGAGGGCTCTTCTGCCAGTAGCGCGACGATTCGGCGTGCATGGCATACACCTTCGCCTGAAGGGCAGTGGCTGTTTGCACCAGCTCGCGGTATGGCTCGCCCTGCTCGTTCACCAGTCCATAGTTGCTGTCCTCCGGGAACGTGGAACTGATACCCAGCGCCGGCTCATCCACCCACATGAAGTAGCTGGAACCTACCATGAAGGGCAAACGGAAGAGCGCAGACTGGAAGATGCGGAAACACTCCGCGCGCTGTTGCTGGGTGTCCACGCGCATGCCGGCTCCGTGGCGATTGGGCAGCCCGCTGTCCATGGCGGGAAAGCTCCACTCGGTGAGCATGAGAGGGCGTTTGCTCTGCTGATGGTGGTGGCGCAGTCGCTCCTCCCAGTTCAGCACGCGCCCCGAACGCAGGTCGATTCGGGGATAGGTGTTGATGCTGATGACCTCACAATGCTTGCCCGCGATGTCCAGAATGGGCGGTGCCTCACCCGCGAAACGGCAACCCAGAATCAGGTGGTTTGGGTCGTATTTGCGAATGGCTTCGGCGCAGGTACGGAAATACAGCTCGGCGCACAAGCGGGTGAAGGCGATGCCGTCCTGCTCGGCGGCTTTCGTGCGGATGGCAGGTGGCTGTTGCGCACTGGCGATGTCGGCGAAGTCGGATACGTTTGCCTCCCACGCCCGATTGAAGCGTGCCACGTCGCCGCGGTATTGCTCCTTCAGCAGCTGCGCCAGCGCCACGCGCGCCTCATGCCCCGCAGGACGCTTGAGCGCCTCGATAGCCAGCCCCCATGGGCGGTAATCCTTGCCGAACCACTCCAGCTCGTTATCGAGAAAGTAACCGATGAGCCACGGGTCGTTACGGCGCGGAGCGCATCGCTGGTAGGCTGTCCACTCACACCAGTGCTTCCACCTCGGCGAGAAGACGTTGGGGAAGCCCGTCCAGTTGGTCTGTTTCACGAGGTCGTCTATGCTGGCAAAACCCTGCCCCATGCCCAGTATCTGCTCGATGTAGGGCAAGCCCTGATAGCGCATGAGCGGGGAGTGGTTGGCAGCGAGTGTGTTGAAGTTCCACGACTTCAGTCTCTGCACGGTCTCTTTCGCCCACGCCTCCTCCGAGCCGTGCTTGCGCTTCATGTTTTCATGGTAAGGCGCGTAGCCCAGCTTCTCGCACCAGTGTACGTGGTAGTTCGCATGGTCCGTGCCCACTGCGAAGAAGAGATAGCCTTCGGGATCCACCAGCCACCACGCGCCATCCAGCTGCTGCACGCGGAAGAAACCGCTACCCTGAACACGCCGGGCGCCGCGATTCACTATCCCTGCATAGCGCGGTGGAGCGACAGACCTGACGGCGGGGGCGGTAGCCGGTGTGCGCTGAACGATTGCGACGTTTGAAAACGTCGCGTCAAACCAGTTGCACGCGACACCCAGATAGCCGGTGCGCACCGCTTTCGGATTATCCAGAGTCCATCCGTAGCGCCAGCACAGGGTGCCATCGGCTTCCAGCACCTCACCGCTGATCTGCTTCTCGTCCCATACCAGCCGCAGGCGGTATGGCTTGCCGAACTCCCATACCCAGCCGGGGCGGGTGTAGTCCAGGTCGGCGCGAACGGTCAAGCGGGTCGCCGGTTC
>CAKZNX010000122.1 GCA_937132045.1 uncultured bacterium | reverse complement strand
AGGGGGACGGCTTCGTCGCTGCGCTCCTCGCCATGACAGGGCGTGTGCTACTTCATGGTGGGTACGATGATGCCCCGCAGGATAATCTTCTGCGCGAAGATGAAGACCAGCAGGGTGGGCACGGCAGCGATGACCAGGCTCGCCATCCACACCCACGGATAGCTCTCGCGTCCGAGCTGCCACAGGAAGACCATCATCGTCCACATCTCCGGCTTCTGACATATCAGGAACGCCCACATGAAACTGCCATAGGCGGCGGTGAACGAACCCAGCGCAATCACAGCGAGGATGGGCATGGAGAGGGGAATGGTGATGTTCCAGAACATGCGCAGTTCGCTGGCGCCGTCCAGCATCGCCGCCTCATACATCTCACGCGGCAGACTGTCGAAGTAACCTTTCAGCAAGAAGATGCCCATGCCACTTGCCAGCCCGGGCAACACCAGCGCCCAGTAGGTGTTCAGCAAACCGAGCTCTTTGATCAACAGGAAGTTCGGAATCATCGCCACTTCAGCGGGGAACGCCATCGTCGCCAGCAGAGCGAGCAGAATCTTGTGCGCGTAGGGCAGGTTGAAGCGAGAGAGCCCATACGCTGCCAGCGGTTGCACCGTCAGGTGACCCAGCACGGTCATCACCACCAGCACGAAGGTGTTCCACAGAGCGCGTCCGTGAAACAGGATGTAGTCCATCACCAGACGGTAGTTTCGCGTCAGGAACTCGCGGCGTATCTCATCTCTGTTACGCGAGAAGGTCAGCACATCGGTTTCGGCGCGGGGCGGGTAGACCTCTTCCCAGCGCGTCCACCGGGTGCCATGCGCGGAGTTCACCGCCGCCAGCGTACCGTATTTACGTCTCAGCCAGTCGCGCCACAAGCCTTCCACCGTGACCAGCCGCTTCGCCTCCGGCGGCACCACCGTGTCGGTAAACAGCACCCAGTCGGCGAAAAAGCGGTCATCTTGCGGCATGGTAGCGGGGTAGGTGAGGTTCTGGAGGTCTTCGCCCCCTTTTTGCCAGACGGACGGGTGTCTTTCTGCCAGGAACTGGCGCCATTGCCTGTCCCAGTTGCCTGTCACCTGCACAAACAGCAGGGGAAAGCGTTCGCGCACGTAACGGTCCCAGAGCTTTTGCCAGCGCGGGTCGTCGGGGCGCTCGGAGGGAAAGAGCACATCGCTCATCGACTCGTAGCGGGTGCCCAGCAGGGCGTTCAGCTCCTGCACGCTACCGATATGTCGCTCCACCCAGTTGAGGAAACCATCGGTCGCCAGCACCGGCATCAGGTCGTGGGCAGGCAGGGTGCGTCGGAACTCCAGATAGAGCTGACGCAGAGGTGCGGTTGCTCGCCGCGACTTGTGGGTGAGGTCGTATTCGAAGGGCGCCACCTCGGTGAAGTTGGTGTACGAGGTCTCGTAGCGCCGGTTGAAGGACTGGATGTCATCCCTGTAGCGCTGTATCAGCCAGCGTGCGTAACGCCGGTTGGTGGGGCGGGTGCGCCGGTCGTCGATGAAGTACGCCTTCACCCAATCGTCGGGCAGGGCGCGCACACACTCCAGCCAATCGTCCACCCGTCTTGCCACCTTCGGGTCGTGCACGTTGTAGTCGGGTATCTGTTCCAGAAATCGGAAGCTGGTCACGTTCAGGCGATGGATCCGGCGGGCGGTGTTGAAGTCGGCGCCGTAGCGGTCGCTCATCCATTTGCGGAAGAGCGCGGTGTCGCCGCGCAGGTAGGCGGGGATGACCTGCCAGTCGTCGAAATCGGTGTCGCTGGTGATGGACGCCCCCAGCATCAGCAGGAACGGGTATATCATCGTCACTGAGCCGAGTATCAGCACGGTGTAGATGAAGGCGTACACCGCGCGGGCGGTGAGCGTGCGTTGTTCGCAGGGACCAAACAGCGCCATCGTGTCTCACTCCAGTGCGTGCGCCGCGCGAAACTCCACCCGCTTCAGGATGCGCAGCTGCAGGATGGTGAATCCGATCAGCGCGGAACCCAGCACCCACGCCATCGCAGTCGCATAGCCGAACCGCAGATAGAGGAACGCGTTCGTCCAGATATGGATGCCCAGTACCATCGTGGAGTTGGCAGGACCACCACCGGTCATCACGAACACGTTTTGCATCGCGTGGAAGCTGCCGATAAACGCCCCGATGAAGTTGATCAGGATAAGCGGCTTGATCGACGGGAACATGATGTACCACATTTTGTGCCAGAAGTTGCCCCCATCTACCGCGATGGCTTCATACAGGTCTTCGGGCACGGTTTTCAGCGCCGCGAGGTAAATCAGGCTGCCCGGTCCTGCACCTGCCCACACGCCGGGTATCACCACGCACAGCATCGCCAGACCGGGTGTGTGGAGCCAATCGATGTAACGCACGTCGGGCGGAACAAGGTGCATGGCGTGCAAGATGGGCATCATGATGCGATTCAGGAAGCCGTAAGGCGTGGGATCGTAGAACATCTTCCAAAGGAACATAATCACCAGCCCGGTGGTGACGGCTGGCAGGTAGAAGATGACCCGAAAGAGGATTTTGCCCCTCGGTACCTCGTGCAGGAGCAGAGCCAGAAAGATAGGCGCCACAAAGCCGATGGCGATGTTCAGCCCCACGTAGAACACCGTTGCCCGCACCGAGTTCCAGAAATCAGGGCTGGTCATCACCTCGATGAAGTTCGCCAGACCGATGAAGTCGCTGTTGCCATAAATCCTGTACTCGTAGAACGCCATCAGGGTGCCACGAATGAGAGGCAGATACTGCCACAGCGCCACCGTCAACAACGCTGGCATCATCACCGCCCAGGCGATCATTGTGGTATACCGTCGACGTGCACCCCTTCCCACCACCTGCGAGGCGGTCGCCTGGAGTGTGCCTCCATGCACCTGCGACTGTTCCCGCATCGCCCACACGAAGCCGTATGCCACCATCGGCGCCACGAGGATGAAGATGATCGTGCCCCAGAAGTTGCGTCGGCGTTCCACTTCCGGAGGCACCACGCGGTACAGCTTGGCGTTCACGTCGTTCATGCTGTCCTGGATCACCCTCGCCGGGTCTTTGAACTGCCCGCCTTCGTAGACGATGGTGTCGATGGGCACCGCCAGCTCATGCCCCTCCACGTGCTGGTAATAGGGGTCGTGCGGCTGGATGCGCCCGTAGCGGGGAGCTTCCTCCATCGCCCGACGGAAAATCGGCTCGTAGTCCTCGTACTCTTCCGTGAAGCCGAACTTCTTGAGGTTTTGCGGGCGAATGAGATGCGGATAGCCGTTGCGCACGTACACTTCCGTGATGATGCGCTGTGCCTCTTCACTGCACCGGAAGACGAGATACTCCCACGCCGCCTGAAGCACTTTCGGGTCGCGTGCTGCGCGTGCGCTGATGCACCAGGCGCGCCCACCCGTGAGCGCTGCGCTTACTCCGCCTTCGCCTGCGGTGGGGGGCGGACCGAGTCCAATCTGGTCTGGGCGCAATCCGCCCTGCGTCAGTACCTGATCAATCACCTGCGGGTTGATGTGGTCGAGCATCATGGCGATTTCCCCGCGCTGGAACATCTCCACCGGGTCGCCGCCCACGCGCACCATGCCGGTGTACATCTGTACCCCTCGCAGGTCGCGCCCGCACTGCTTGCAATGAAACCGGCATTGCTCGCGCGTGACCGCAATGCTGGTGCCGCACACTCTGCAGCCGATGCGCTCCACCGTGTTGCGCAGAGGGTTCTCCTCCCGACAGCTGGGGCAGACCGCCACGGGCAGGTTGTTCGGCGTGTTGCAGTCGGGACAGCGTGCCCACTCCGTCCAGCGCAGGCTTTTGTAGAACCGCAGTGCCCGCTGTCCGGGGTCGCGTCCATAAGCCACCTTCCACCGACGGGGCTGGTCGGCGAGACTGCGCCCGCACTTCCGACACAGACACTGTTTATCCTCCTGCCGAAACTCGTTGACCGTGCCGTCCACGGGGCAGGTGCGCTCCTGCAGGGTCATATCGCCGCCCGCCTGATATACGAAGTTGGTGAAGATGTAGCCGGCGGTGTAGCCCGTGCGGATGGCGGCGCCGTACTGTCCCGTCTGGAAGCGCGCTCCCTTCACGTGCTTCTCGGGGAAGGTGAGCCGCTGGGCGAACTCGAAGTATTCCTGCCAGTCCTTCGGTGGGCGAGGGGGGATGACACCCGCTTCCTCGAACAGGTCGCGCCGGTACCATAGTCCCAGTATCCAGTAATCGCTGACGATGGCGTACAGCTTGCCGTCGGGACCGCGCGCGGCGTCGTAGTGGTGCTCGGTCAGACCGAGGGAGGGCGGTCGCCATTGTGGATTGCGCCGGCGATGCTCGCGAATGAGGTCATCCAGCGGATAGATCAGCCCCTGCCGGATATAGTTCTGAACCTGTCGGATGCTGAGGTCGAACACATCCGGGGCGCGGTCGCCCGCAAACGCCATCATCTGCTGCGCCTCGGACAATCCTTCCGGCAGAGCCAGCCCCGTGACGCGCTCGTAGCGGACGTTGGGGTGCTTCTTGAAGAAGGCATCAAACACCGCCAGCTCCGCCAGGTTCTGCACGCCCGTGGCGCTGCGCAGGGGAATGTTGGCAAGGCGGATGGTGACGATTTCCTCCTCGCGACCATCCGCCCAGCTGACGAGAAAGCACAGGCAAAGGTGTATCGTGAAGAGAAGACTGTGCCGCAATCGCATACGAACCACGCGAAATCCGCTCCGCATCAGTTATGCGTTTAATCGGATTCGCATCCGACCCGAAAGATTCCTTCTAGCCTGACTATTCCCAATGCGCTGTTTCGAGAGATGGCAAAGCCGGAAGGCTTCAGTTGCCGTGAAGGTCATCGCATCCTACCGACGGTTCAGGTCCGCATAGCTGATCAGCTGGATGCTGCGTTCGGCGATGCGGCGGGCAACCCTGACGCTGGTAAACACGCGGGTGACGGCGTCGCGCTCCTCTGCCACATTTTCGTAGCCGATGTGTCCCAGCGCGCGCATCTCCGGGGTGTCCAGCCCCGGATGGTCTACCACCAGCCACGTTCCGGGCGTCAGGCGGTCGATCGTATCGATGAAGCGCCTTTCCATCTCCTCAGGGTCGGTGGTGCTGCCGCCGAGAAAGCCCGCAAACTGCAGACCTTCGTGCTCCAGCGGAAGCCGGTACTCTTGTGAGAGCTTGAGGGTCACCTCTCGCAGATCGGGCGAAGCCACTGGCGTCAGCATGTGACACGAGAGGTGAGATACCTGCGGGATGTCCTCCAGCGCGATCTCGATCTGCGCGCGCAGTTCCGCCTCCACTTCTGCCAGGCGGTATCCGCTCTCCAGAAAACCGGTGTCGGGAGGGAAGTCGGGGCGCTGGCTGGTCATCGGCGGGAAGTGTCCGCGACGGTTGCACAGGCTGGGAGCGCGGGTAACGGGTCCCCACTTGCACCTTTCCCACTCGCTGGTAAGCGTGAGGTGCACGCCAACGTCCAGCCTGGGATACTCTCTCAGCATCTGTACGGCTTCGGTGTACCACGGTGCAGGCACCATCACCTCCACACTGCGCATGATACCCTGCCGGTAACACAGCACGCACGCCTCATTCGCTGCGTGACACGAGCCCATGTCATCGCCGCGCACCAGCAGGCGTATTTCGCCAGACCCCCCTTCAGCCTGATCCCCCACGTCATCGCCCTCCGACCTCAAACATGTATTAAGCCTTCAACGCGCCGCTGGTCACTCCCTGCACAAAGGCGCGCATTCCCACCGCAAACAGGGCGATGAGCGGCAGGCTGCCGATCACATAGCCCGCCAGCGTGGGACCATAGTCCAGATTGAACTCGCCGGCAAAGCGCGTCACGCCCACCGTGAAGGTCTGCAAACTGCTGTCGCTGATGGTCACGAGGGGCCAGATGTAATCGTTATAGATGCCCAGCGTGCTCATGATCGCGATGGTCGCGAGGGTGGGCAGAGAGAGGGGCAGGGCAAGGTGCCGGTAAATCTGGACATCGCCCGCCCCGTCCAGCCGCATGGCTTCGAACAGCTCATCGGGCAGGCTGGCGAAGAAGGTGCGACACAGCACCACGCCCAGCACCTGTCCGCCTGCCAGATAGGGCAGGATCAGCGCCCAGCGTGTGTTCAGCAAGCCAAAATTCTGCACCAGCGCGTAGGTGGGAATCAGCGTGAGGATACCCGGCACCACCAGCAGTGCGAGGATGAGCGCGAACACCGTGTCGCGCCCGCGAAAGGTCAGCCGAGCCAGAGCGTACCCGGAAAGCGAGCTGAGCCACAGCACACCCGGCACCACCACCACCGTGACGATGAGCGTGTTCAGCAGATAGCCCTGCAGGGCGGTCGCCGCCTGCGTGTAGAAATCCCAGCGGGCAGGCTGGGGAAGCCCCCAGAAGCGGGTGAAGATGTCGGCGTTGGTCTTCAGCGAGAGCAACAGCATCATGACGAACGGCAGTAACGACAGTACCAGAAGCGCCGTCAGCGTCAACACTGCCAGCAACTCCGACGGACGCAGTCGGCGTTTGGGTGTCATAGCGGTTTCTCGAGCCTCCTTCCCCAGAGCAGGTTCAGCACGGACAGCACAAAGATGGCGACGAACAGCGTCAGCCCGATAGCGGCGGCATAGCCCAGATGCCCAAAACGAAACGCCTGAAAGTACATATGCAGGGCGGGTACATGGGTTGCCAGACCGGGTCCGCCACCTGTCAGGATGAGGATACTGCCGAAGTCCTGCAGGGTGCCAATCAGGGTGAGGATGACCAGCAGGCGCACTTGTGGCAATAGCAGTGGCAGGTCTACATACCAGACGCGGCGAAGCCCGGTCACCCCATCTACCTGACACGAGTCCCACACGTCGCTCGATATCTGGTTCAGCCCCGCCAGGTAGATGAGCAAAGCCAGCCCGCCCGCCCACGGGAAACCGATGCCGATGATTGCCCAGAGCGCCGTTGCCGACTCGCCCAGCCACGACCGCGCCAGCGCACCGAGACCGAAGAGCTCCAGCGCCTGATTCAGCAAGCCCACGCTGCCGTCGTAAATGAAGCTCCACAACAGCATGGTCACCATGCCCGGTACGACCATCGGCAAGATGAAGGCAGTGCGCAGGATGTACTGCCACCGCGGCGAGCGCAGGCTCATCAGCAATTCCGCTACCAGCAGGGGCATGGTGAGCGTTTTCAGTACGCTAGCGACCAGCAGGATGAGCAGATTGCGCAGACTCAGGCGCAGGAACTCGTCGTGCCACATCGCCACGAAGTTGCCGATGCCAATCCACTGCGGGTCTTCACCCGTCTCCCAGCGAGTGAACGCCCGTGAGAGTCCGAGCAGCGCGGGGTAGTAGTTGAAAACCGCCAGCAGCGATAGGGTCGGCGCCAGCATCAGCGCGATCACTATCAGTGAGGTGCGGCGTCGGCTCATGACGGCGTGTCCTTTGTGCGCGGGTTCATGTCCAGCTTCTGCATCGCGATGACGCGAGGCACTGCCTCGAGCATCAGCCGCTGATACCGCCGCAGGAACTCCTGCAAGGAGATGCGTCCCTCCATGTAGCGCTGAGCCCACACCGTCCACTCCCACACCGACTGCTGTTCGTCCATCAACCCCCGGAAGGAGAGCTTCTCGAACCCTCTGCCTTCGAAGGGACGATAGCGAGCCTGAAGGTCTGGCGGCAATTTGACGCCGGGTATCAGCATGGGACCGCTGAGCGGGCGGCGGTGACGCACCGCTTCATCGACCAGAATCTGCGCCCCTTGCGGGCTGGTGAGAAACATCAGGAAATCTACCACGCGAGCGGTCTGCTGAGGGTTCTTCTTCACCACGCCCAGCACCAGCCCCGGACCACCGACGCCACGAAACGGCGGTACCCGGAAGCGCGAAGCCTTCAACGCAGGCACGGCAAACACGCCCCAGTCGAACCGCGCCCGTGCGGGCAGTTCTGCCAGGTCCTGCGTCAGGTCGCCGATAAGCCACGAGCCTTCCAGCAGGATGGCGGCGCGCCCGGTAAGGAACAGGTTGTACGCGGTAACTGAACTCGCCCCGTGAAAGCCCCGTTGCCAGAAGCGTGAAAACTCCCGGATGTGCGTGTACGCTTCCGCAAAGCGTTCGCCATCGAAGCGGATGGCACCCTTCCGAACCGCGTCCAGCAGGCGCTCGCCGTTGATGATGACAAGGGAGTCGTTATAGGGGTCATTGAGGTTCAGGCGGAAACCGGCGTTGCGCGTGGGGTCGTAGTCCCAGTCGCCCGGACGGGACATCGCCAGCGGCACCCAGTGGCGGGTGTACGCGTCGGTAAAGAAGCGCACAATCCAGCCCACCGTGCCCGACCAATACGAGTCGGCGTTGCCAGGCACGGCGAACGGCAGATAGCCTGCATTCCGGATGCTCTGCGCCAGAGCCAGCATCTCTTCCCAGGTGCGTGGTGGGGACAGCCCCAGCCGCCGGAACAGGGAGGCGTTGTAATAGAAGGCAATCTCCACGAAGTCCACCGGGATGAACGAAACGCCGCCTGCCGTTTTGAACTTCTCAATGAACTGCCGGTTGGGGGGGTGTATCCACGGCTTGCCGGTGTAAGGATTGGTCTGGTTCAGGAACGGCGCGAGGTTGACCAGCAGACCCTTCTCGTACATGCCCCACGCGAAGTTGGCGTTGAACAGGTCGGGCGCTTTGTCGCCCGCGCCCGGAATCTGCGTGCGCAGCCACGTTTCGTAGCCGTTCAGCGGCATCACCTGCACTTTCACCGTCACGCCGGGGTGAGTGCGCTGGTATTCACGCGCCAGTCGCTGGAATCCCTCGCGGTAGTTGCCGCTGACGGTTGCGAGGAAAATCTGCGTGTTCGGCTGGGGCATTGTCCGTGCTCCTTCTGGATGCCGACAGGATTCGACAGACGCCTGCTGGCTCCTGCACAGGCTGAATGGTGCCCGCAGCGAGAAAAGGCGGTTCGTGCCCTTTTCAAATCGAAAAAGTTGGTGTAGTATATTAGTGTAGTGAAGCGACTGGAAGGAAGAAGTATCCGCAGCAGCTCAGGCTTTGAGCCTTTGAAATAGAGGCGCCGTGCACGGCGCAGCCTGTACAACGAAACACAGAAAGGGATATGGCAATGGCACGCAAATACACCACGATAGACGGAAACGAAGCGGCGGCTTATACCGCATACCGAACAAACGAAGTGATTGCCATCTACCCGATTACCCCCTCCTCCCCCATGGGCGAACTCAGCGACGAATGGGCAGCCAAAGGTATCCCGAACATCTGGGGAACGGTGCCCACCGTGCGCGAGCTGCAGTCTGAAGCGGGGGCGGCAGGAGCGGTACACGGGGCGTTGCAAACCGGCGCGTTGACCACCACCTTCACGTCCGCGCAGGGACTTCTGCTGATGATACCCAACATGTTCAAGATCGCGGGCGAGCTCACCAGCACGGTGTTCCACATCGCGGCGCGAACGGTGGCGACGCACGCGCTCTCCATCTTCTGCGACCACAGCGACGCAATGGCGTGTCGGTCGCTCGGGTGGGCGATGCTCTTCTCCAACAACCCGCAGGAGGTCATGGACACCGCGCTGATAGCGCAGGCGGCTACGCTGGAGGGGCGAGTGCCCATCATGCACGTGTTCGATGGCTTCCGCACCACGCACGAGGTGCAGAAGATCGAGGAGCTCACCGACGACGACATGCGCGCGATGATCGACGACAGCCTGGTACGGGCGCATCGCGAGCGTGCCCTTACCCCCGACCGTCCCCTCATCCGCGGCACCGCACAGAACCCTGACGCCTTCTTCCAGGGGCGCGAGCGGCGCAATCCGTACTACCTTGCGATGCCGGGCATCGTGCAGAAGGCCATGGACAAGTTGGCCGCCATTGTGGGCAGGCAGTATCACCTGTTCGAATACGTGGGTGCGCCCGACGCTGAGAACGTGATCGTGCTGATGGGTTCAGGTTGCAGCACCGCCGAAGAGACGGTGCTGGCGCTGATGGAGAAGGGCGAAAAGGTCGGTCTGCTGAAGGTGCGCCTGTTCCGT
>CAKZNX010000121.1 GCA_937132045.1 uncultured bacterium | reverse complement strand
TCACAGAACGAGTTGAGCAACACTTGCTGGATAGTTCTGTCACCCGCGACACTCTACCGCAGAACAGGACTCCGTGACCTCTGCAGAGACCGCTGAAAGTACCTAAAGCGCCTTCAACAAAAGGTTCTCCACTTCGGTTCTGAGGTTCTCTATCTGTGCGTATCTGACGAACACGTTGTTGCCGTCCACCCTGAACTCGGTGAAAGTCTCTTGAAGTCCGATATGAGCGGTAAAGTTCCTCGGGTCGAAGTTCGGTCTTGATCCTTCACCGAGGAGCCGCCAGTCCGCCCCGCCTCGGGCTTTACACAACGCTTTCTTCTTCGTGTTGCTGACCTCACTCTTGAGAAACGGGACGTTGCCCGGTACGCTGAGTCTATCGTAGATGAACGAAAAATCGTTCTCCATTCTCTCCAAATCCACCCCAGATTCGGATGGCACACGGACGTTCCGGTGTTCAAGCAGTTCGATGATGCCGAGATAGAGTGCGAAACAGAAAATGAGGTCACGCCAATTCTTCATCGCATTAGCCTGCTGAATAACCTTCGGGGCGTAAGCCCAGTCCTTCGCCAGTTCGGTCTGCAGGCGGCTGGCGAGGTCCTCGATGAGATTCTTCACTTCCTGTTGCGACGTAACAAGATCGGGGAAACTGTAGAAAACCATCGGCGTTCCATTCGCCATAGCCGAGTAGCAGACGAGGAATTGCCTGTACAGTTCCTGAGTCTTCTTCTTCAGTTCCCGGCTCTGATCTCCGACCAGTGCCTTGACGAACTGGTTTCTGCAACCCTCCTCCTTGATGAGCAGCGGAGCCTCAAAGAACGCCTTGTGCCTGACCTCTCTATCGGAATAGATCTGGTAGACCTCGTCCGGTTGGAACACAGGTTCGCTGAAGCACACGTACGCACGCGTGATGCCGTTCTGGAGATGCCAGCTCTGCAGTCCGCAAAATACCATAAAGTAGCGTATTGCCTCCAATAAAGCCGCTACGAAGATGTTCTGTCCACTGGAAATGTCGATGTATATCTCCTTGATGCGTTCTAAGAGGAACCGCTGCACCATGTCCACAAAGAGACGGAGCACGATGGCATCGTAGCTGCCCTCAAATCGCTGCCCCCAGTAGGTACCAATAGAATGCACAACCACGAAGCCGTCAGCCTGCCGTGTGTGCGGATGAGATTCAAAAAACGGATGGGGATCGCTGAGGTATTCTGTCCTCGCCTCCTCTCCTTCAAGCCTGTATCCCGAAGGAACGTTTTTGTTGAACGGCAAGCTGACAGGATATACGAGCACGACCTTACTCTGACCTGGACCGAAATGCTCCTTCAGGGCAAGGGAAGAGAGAGGCTGATTGTACACCTTGTCGTGAACAGCGAAACTGTAACTTTGTTCTATGTTGCCGTCGAGTCTTCCAACCTGATAAATCAGCTTCATATTGGCACCTCCCTGCCTGCCGGGATACCTGCCTGCTCGACAGACATCCGTTGCCCGTCACGGCAGCAGTCTGGTTACCGTACCCCTGCCCCATGCCTCCAGACGTCGGAAGCCCTCAGCGTATTGCACGCCCGCACTCAACCCTCGAAACCGCCCCATCACGTGGATGAAATCGGTGATGTCGATGTTGTCGTGCTCCTTCAGCCATTTGACCTGACTCTGGTGGCATTCCATCATCGCCATCTTCTGCTCGATAACCGGCGTAATGTCCACGTACTCCGTCGGGATGAAGCTCGCCCCCGCCAGGCTGTCCATGTAGTAGATGACGGGCAACCTCGCGGTGGGCTGGCTTGCCGTCTGAACGTGCGGGAGCGTCGCCATGAAGGTGCTGACGAACACCAGCTCCGACACCACGCGGTGGTCCATGTGGTAATCATCAGGGTTATGGGTAATCACCACGTCCGGGCGCGCCTGCCGAACCATCTCGATGAATGCCATGCGCGTTTGGTGGTCGTGGTAGATAAACTCGTCGGGAATGTCCATCCA
>CAKZNX010000120.1 GCA_937132045.1 uncultured bacterium | reverse complement strand
AGGCAAAATCGAGGTGGAGCAGGACGGGAAACCGCTGTTATCCTTCGAGGACGCTAACCCCCTGCCCGGTGGGGGCGTGGTGCTATGCGCGCGCAGGTGGTCGGCGAGTAGCGGGGACACTATTGTGCAGATCGCCCAGTTTGAGGCGGAATAAAACAGGCACTGCTCCAGACCTGCCGGAGCGGTGCCCTCCATTCAGCCTGGCTGTCAGCGTCCCTTTCCATCTGTATCTCCTGCCAGTGTGTGCGAGCCTCTGTATTCCATCGCCGCCTGTGGCATTGCCATCTGCAGTCGGCGGGCGTATTCCGGTCCGTAGAATCCCATGAACGCCGGAGGTACCGGCGGTGGCGGTGCGGCGTGCAGGATATTCTCCTTCGCCACGACCACGACGTAAAGCCCGATGTAGGCGGCAATCGCGAAACGCGCCATGCGCCGTACGAAATCGGGGTTGTGTCGGCGTGCCCACTCGATAATGGCGATAGGCAACATGAACATCGTGCACTTCGCCACGATGAAGGGGATCACTCCCTTCTGCAGGTAGAAATCCATCAGGGGATTACCTTCCCTTGCGCCGTGATGGTGCACAAAAATCAACGTGGAGACCAGGTCTGCCACGCAGATCGCGGCGATAATCCAGCTCTCACGTGATATTAACCCCTTCAACGTCGTTCCTCCCTTACGCAAAATGCCGTGATGCCTCAGCGGTTCGATACAGTTGTTCCCGAAAAACCCGGATAATTCACACAGGAAAAGTTGGGGCAACAGGGAGAGCATCTTGACGCAGGAAGGAGAACCGGTCTCCACTACCATTATACCATCGTCCGCCCCCGTACAATCGCGTGCCCCGCGATTATTTTCGGAGAGAAAACCTTATCTCTGCAGACCCCTCTCCCTGCCTCTCCCAGAAACGGGGAGAGGAACCATCCCCCAACGCATTCCCTCGCGGAGCGGGGCGCGGGATTGGGTTCTGGACACGACCGCTGGGACTTCATGAAACACTCGGTCGCTGGATTGTATTCCCAGATGGAATGGTGGTACAATATGGTCACTCGTGCACAAACAGGATACGCTCACCATGTTGCCAGGGACTGTCGCCAGAGTGCAGACGGCACACTGCGTTCCGCTTCTGTGGCTTGCACTCAGCGGGGAGATGCAGGAACCTTTGCCCTTCTGCTCCTGCGAGCGGAAGGGCTGTGAAACGCTCGTCAGTCCGAAGCCGCCATGAAGAACCTCATCCGTTTCCTGAAAGAACTGCGCCCGTACCGGCGCACCATGATTCTGGCAGCGGTGCTGACCTTCCTCAGCGCAGGGCTTGGTCTGCCGATGCCCCTCATCATCCAGTACATTACCGACCACCTAATCAAACGGGAACCGTTTCCTCTGTGGGGAGTTTTCTGGGCGATTGTGGGTATCTCCGTCGCATCGGGGCTGGTTGGCTATGCGCTGGCGGTGACCATCACCTATCTCGGACAGCGTTTTATGTATGATATCCGCCGAAAGCTATACAGTCACATGCAATCGCTGTCCATCGGCTTCTTCGAGAAACACCAGACCGGCAAGCTCATGTCCAACGTCATCAACGACGTCGCCACCATCAACCAGCTGTTGACGGGCGGCTTCGTGAACATGATTTCCGATGCCGTGACGCTTGCCGCGGTGCTGGTCATCGCTTTCTACAAGAACTGGCTGCTATCCCTGATTGCGCTCTCCGTGTTTCCCATCTATATCCTGAACTATCTCGCCTTCGTCAACAAGCTGAAACAGGGCAGCCGCCAGATTCGACACGAGCGAGACGTGATGCTGGGCGACCTTCAGGAGAAACTGGCAGGCGTCGCGGTGGTCAAGTCCTACGCGAAGGAACGCTACGAGGTGCGGCAGTTCCTCGGGCAGACGCGTGAACTGCTGGTGCTGAACGTTCGTCAGGGAGTGCTGGGCACGCTGTTATGGGTCATCGCCGAGGTGATCGGTGCGCTGGGCACCGCGCTGATGCTGTGGTATGGCGGCAGGCTGGTGATTACCGGGCAGATGTCGCCGGGTTCTCTGATCGCTTTCATCACCTATATCGGCGGATACATGTATGGACCGATCCTGCGCCTCATCCAGATGAACGACATGATCGCCCGCACGAACGCGGCGCTGGAGCGCATCTTCTACACCCTGGACACCAAGCCGACGATAGAGGACAAATCGGGCGCCATCGAGATGCCCCCCATCGTGGGCAGGGTGCAGTTCGACAGCGTCTGGTTCGAATACGAACCGGGACAACCGGTGCTGAAGGACATCAACCTGCGGGTAGAGCCGGGCGAAATGGTGGCGCTGGTTGGGCAATCTGGCTCCGGCAAGACCACCATGGTGAACCTGCTTCAGCGGAACTACGACGTGACGTCAGGTGCCATCCGCATCGACGGCATCGACATCCGCGACGTGCAGCTGAAGAGCTTGCGCAAACAGATCGGAGTGGTGATTCAGGAGACCATCCTGTTCAACACCACCATTGTGGAGAATATCCGCTACGGACGCCTCGAAGCTACCGACGAAGAGGTGTTCGAAGCCGCACGCGCCGCCAACATCCACCACGTCATCGAAGCCCTGCCCAACGGCTACCAAACGCGCATCGGCGAGGAGGGTGTGAAGCTGTCGGGCGGAGAGAAACAGCGCGTAGCCATTGCGCGCGCCATCCTCAGCGACCCGCGCATCCTGATCCTGGATGAAGCCACCAGCGCACTGGACTCGGAGACCGAGGCGCTCATTCAGGAGGCGCTCGAGCGACTGATGCAGGGGCGAACCAGCTTCGTGATCGCCCATCGCCTCTCCACCATCGTAAAAGCGGATAAGATCGTGGTGATGGAGAAGGGCGAAATCAAAGAGGTGGGCACGCACGAGCAACTGCTCGTCCTCGGCGGTATCTACGCCAACCTGTATCAACAGCAGTTCCGTGTCGCGTTGGAGGCGCAGATGGCGTAAACACAGGGACGCCTGCATCCTTCGTGGGAATAACCTGCAGTCAGACTGTTGGGAGGTGTGCACCGCCTGTGGAACTGCCGGACAAACCTGTAGAGCCCAGCTGGCACGAGCTGGTATCGAGTATCCTTCGTGAAGGAACCCCGCGACGTGTGCATTATATCGAGATCTTCCTGGATGGCGAAGTTCAGGACGCCATCTGCCGACAATTCCATCTTCTGGATGGACTGGACTCGGACAGATGGGAGTTTCCCCTGCAGAAGCAAATACGCCTGATGCGTTTTCTGGGATATGACTACGTGCGCTGCGGTCTGGAAGGAATGGACTGGTCCCTGCGCCGTTCCGTCACAGAGGATACTGCCTCTCTACCCCGCGCCGGAGGGCGAAGTTATGTGGACGAACATGCCGGTCCAATCACCAGCTGGGAAGAGTTCGAAAGCTACCCCTGGCCCGACCCTCACAAGGCATCCTCCAACGCTCTGGAGTGGTATGAGCAGAACCTCCCGCAAAACATGTGCGTTATTGGCAGCGGCGGCTTTGCCCATTTCGCCGAACATCTCACCTGGCTGATGGGCTACGAAACCCTGTGCTGTGCCCTGTATGATGAGCGCGACCTTGTAGAGGCTATTGCCCAGAAGCTATACCAAAACTACAATGTGGTGGTGGAGCGCCTTCTGCAGTTCGAACGGGTCAAAGTCATCTGGGGCAGTGACGATATGGGCTTTCGCACCGGTACGCTCATCAGTCCCAACGACCTGCGCGAGTTCGTGCTTCCCGGACACAAACTGATGGCGCAGAAGTCTCACGCCGCAGGGCGCCCCTACCTGCTTCACAGCTGCGGCAACCTGAAGGCAATTATGGAAGACCTCATCGAGGACGTGCAGATCGATGCCAAACACTCTTTCGAAGACACCATCGAGAGCGTCATCGACTTCAGGCTACGGTATGGACACCGTATCGCTGCCCTTGGCGGGATCGACGTGGACTTCTTGTGCCGCGCCGACGAGGAGCAAATCCGCGCGCGGGTGCGCGAAACCCTCGAAGCCTGCATGCCGGGTGGTGGCTACGTGCTGGGGACGGGCAACAGCGTCGCCAACTACATACCGCTGCGCAACTACCTCGTGATGCTGGACGAGGGAAGGCGGCTCGCCCCCTGAACGCTTCCGGTAGCAGTGCTCGCGCCCACAGTGTATAATAATCCTGCTGTAGGCAAGTAGGAGGGAGGTTTGGCTGTTGCAACGCTGGAAACGCACCCATTTCTGCGGGACTCTGCGTGCCGAGCACGTTGGGGAGAAAGTCATACTGAACGGCTGGGTCCACCGCAGCCGCGACCATGGAGGGTTGATTTTCATCGACCTGCGCGACCGAAGCGGACTGGTGCAGGTCGTTTTTGACCCGAGCACTGCGCCTCAGGCACACGACATCGCCGAAACCGTGCGTTCGGAGTACGTTCTGGCAGTGGAGGGAACTATACGCCGCCGACCGGCGGGACTGGAGAACCCCAAACTAGCTACCGGTGAGATCGAGGTGCTGGTCTCGCAGGTGGAGGTGCTCAACACCTGTCGGCCCCTGCCCTTCCAGCTGTCCGAGGAGAGCCTCACCGTGGATGAGTCGTTGCGCCTGCGATATCGCTATCTGGATTTGCGACGCCCCGAGATGTTTTACCGCCTGCAACTGCGCCACAAGGTGGTGAGCCTCATACGCCATTTCCTCAACGAGCGCGGTTTTATAGAAGTTGAGACGCCCATCCTCACCAAATCCACACCGGAAGGCGCGCGCGACTACCTTGTGCCCTCGCGACTGTACGCTGGACACTTCTACGCCCTGCCCCAATCGCCCCAGCAGATGAAGCAGCTGCTGATGGTGGGTGGTGTGGAACGCTACTATCAAATCGCCAAGTGCTTCCGCGATGAGGACACCCGTGCCGACCGCCAGCCGGAGTTCACCCAGCTTGACCTTGAGATGTCTTTCGTTGAGCAGGAAGATATTCTTCAGCTTATCGAGGAATTGACCATCTTCGTGGTAGAGTCGGTGTCGGACAAAAAGGTGATCAAACCATGGCCCCGCCTGAGCTATGACGAAGCCGTGGCGCGCTACGGCACCGATAAGCCCGACCTGCGCTTTGGGCTGGAGCTGATAGACCTCTCCGGCGTGCTGGCGAGCACGCAGGCGCAGATATTCCGTGCCGTGCTGGACAGCGGTGGACAGGTAAAAGCGATTCGCGTTCCCGGTGGTGCGCAATACAGCCGCAAAGACCTGGATGAAATCACCGAGTTCGCCCGCCGGTTCGGTGCGAAAGGGCTAGCGACTATCCAGTGGATGGAGGAAGGGGTGCGTTCACCGGTTGCCAAGTTTCTCTCTGCTGAAGAAATGGAAGGCATCCGGCTGGCAACCGCGGCACACGTGGGGGATATGGTGGCAATCGTCGCTGACCAGCCGAAGGTGGTGGCAAATGTGCTGTCGCGCCTGCGCAACGAGTTCGGTAAGAGGCTGGGGCTGCTGGACCCGAACGTGCTGGCGTTCTGCTGGATTGTGGACTTCCCGCTGGTGGAATGGAACCAGGAGGAACAGCGCTGGGATCCGATGCATCACCCGTTCACCATGCCCCACCCCGAGGACATTCCGTTGCTGGACACCGACCCGGGGCGCGTGCGCGCCTCCTGCTACGACGTGGTTTGCAACGGCGTGGAGTGGGCAAGTGGAAGCATCCGTATCCATCGTCGCGACATTCAGCAGAAGGTATTCGAGCTGCTGAACTACAGCGAGGAGGAGACGCAGGCGCGCTTCGGGCACATGCTGGAGGCGTTTGAGTACGGTGCTCCTCCGCATGGTGGCATCGCACCCGGCATCGACCGTCTCGTGATGTTCCTCACCGAGGATGAGAACATTCGGGAGGTCATCGCGTTCCCCAAGACTGCCACAGCTCAGGACCTGCTTTTCGGTGCCCCATCGCCCGTAGACGAGAAGCAACTGCAGGAGCTGTACATTCGGGTGGTGCCTCCAGAGCAGGACAGGGGGTCATAAAAGCAGGAGAGGGGGTTGAATCCTTACCTCCGCGCTCTTGAATCCAGCGGCTTACCCCTGAGCGGGGGGCTTTCACGCCGGAGAGGGCGGGGCAGGTACCGAACAAAGCCGGACGGGAAACATCCCGCCTCTCGACTTCAGCTCGGGCAGGCAAACCCCCTCTTGGCTCCGTAGCCCGGTCGTACGCCGGGTCGGGTCCACACACCTACATAGTACATCGATTCCACATCTTTGTCAAGAGGGTAGCTGGGTGTTGGGAAAAGAAGAAACCTATCCCCCTACCCCCCGTCCCGACACGGCATCGGGAGTTCGAAACCTCTCCTCGCTTCGGGGAGAGGTCGGGAAAGGGTTTTTGGTAGGGCTTGCGACAGCGCTTCTACGGACAACGGCAGCACCTGCGAGCATTTTTGAAACATCCTCATAGGGGTGCCGGTAAACCTGCGAGAAACCTGGCCGAGGTGCTGCGCTTGCTACTCACAAGGTAACTTCGCCCTTCAACGCGAAACCTATCTCAACCACCAACCGCTTGCAAAGGAGAAATACAGATGCGACCGATAAGGATTGGGATGATTGGCGTAGGTCAGATTGGCAAGGTTCACCTCCAGCGTTATGCGCAAATTCCCGATGCCCAGATTGTCGGTGCCGCCGACCTGAACGAGGCAGAACTGCAGCGTGTTGCCGAAGAGTACCATATTCCCTTCACCACGACCGACTTTCACAAGCTGCTGGAGCGCGACGATATCGAGGCGGTGGACGTGTGCCTGCACAATAACCTGCACGCTCCCGTAACCATCGCTGCACTGGAAGCGGGCAAACACGTCTACTGTGAAAAGCCGATGGCTGGCGCCTACATTGACGCGCTTGCCATGTATGAGGCGGCGAAGCGCACCGGCAGAAAGCTTTCCATTCAGCTGGCGACGCTTTTCTCGAAAGAGACAAAGGCGGCGAGACGGTTGATCGACTCTGGATACCTGGGCAGGGTATACCACGCGCGATCCACCGGTTTTCGCCGGCGCGGCAGACCCTATGTGGACGGCTACGGTACAGCATCGTTCGTGCAAAAGGCGGTTGCGGCAGGTGGCGCTCTGTATGATATGGGCGTCTACCACATCGCGCAGGTGCTGTACCTGATTGGTCTGCCGACTGTGGAGCGCATCAGCGGCAAGGTGTATCAGGAAACGGATATGGATGCCCGCCGCCGGGAAATCAGCGGTTACGATGTGGAAGAGCTCGGGCTGGGATTTGTGAAATGCGCGAACGGGCTGACTATCGACATCATCGAGGCGTGGGCAATCCATCTCGACGGCTTCGAAGGTAGCAGTATCTTCGGTTCGAAGGGCGGCGTACGGCTGAACCCCTTCGGCTACTTCACCACGCTGGCGGATATGGATATGAACGCTACCTTCGATCTAACCAGCGCGGACTGGCGATGGCATCAGCTTGAGGAGAACACCGATGCCTACGACTCGCCACAGGACCACTGGATTGCTGCCCTGCAGGGTCGGGTAGAACTGCTTCCCACCGCCGAAATCGCTCTGACAACGATGCTGGTCAGCGAGGGTATCTACCTGTCCGACCGGCTGGGGCGCGAAGTGAGCGCAGAAGAGGTGCAGCAGAACTCGGTTTCCACCGCGATCAAGCTGTAAAACTTTCGGGGGCCCGTGCTCTCGTCGCAACCCGCCATGAGGGCGCGCCCCTCCGGTTCACGGATGCGTTTGCTCAGGTTTCGCGCAGACTGGTATAATGAACTGGATGCAGAACACGACATGAGGATAAGCAACCTTGAGCCATAACACAACAACTTCCGAAGCCGCGTCGCCGAGCATCTCGGTGGTGGTGCCCGCCTATAACGAGGAAAGCCGGCTCAACGATACGCTTCCCGTCATCTACGCCTACCTTCGCGAACACTTCCCACAGTTTGAACTGCTTGTGGTGGATGACGGCTCTACCGACTGCACGCCCAGCATTGTGCAGGAATGTGCCCGTCAGCACCCGGAGGTGCGCTTGATTTCGTACCAGCCCAACCGGGGCAAGGGGCACGCGGTGCGAACGGGGGTTCTGCAGGCGCGCGGCGAATGGGTTTTGTTCTCTGATGCCGACCTCGCCACGCCCATCGAGGAGCTGCCTAACCTCGCCGCGAAGGTGCGTGAGGGCTACGACATTGCGATTGCTTCGCGCGCCGTGCGCGGAGCGCGCCTCGTCATCCGACAGCCCTGGTACCGCGAGTTCGCCGGGCGCACGTTCAACCTGATGGTGCAGTTGCTGGCTGTGCCGGGCATCCACGACACGCAGTGCGGGTTCAAGCTGTTCCGGCAGGAGGCTGCGCGCGAAGTGTTTTCCCGCTGCGAGGAGAACGGCTTCAGCTTCGATATCGAGGTGCTTCACGTGGCTCTGCGTCTGGGATACAGAGTGGCAGAAGTACCTGTACACTGGATGCATCGCGAAGGCTCGAAGGTTCGGCTGCTGCGCGATGCCGTACGGATGTTTGGGGCTCTGCTGCGTGTCTCGCGTCGGCATCATGCACTGCGGGCTATCGTACAAGAACAACGCCAGGCGCCATGAACCCCGCCGAATACGAGCGAATGTATCACTATGAGGACCACTACTGGTGGTTCGTCAGCCGCAGGGAACTGGTAGATTCGCTCGTCGGATGCCTCTCCTTACCCGCTGCACCGATAATCGTTGACGTGGGCTGCGGAACCGGCGCCACTGCCGTGCAGCTCCAGCACTACGGCACTGTGGTGGGCGTGGACATCTCGCCACTGGCGCTGGCGTGGAGCCGACAGCGCGGGCTGTACAACCTGTTGCTCTGCCCCGCTGAGACCTTGCCCCTCTCGCACCAGAGTGTGGATGTAATCGTGGCGACGGACATCCTCGAGCACCTCGAGGACGACGTGGCGGTGCTGAGAGAGTTCCATCGAGTGCTCAAACCCGGCGGCTACGTGGTGGCAACCGTGCCGGCATACAGCATCCTGTGGAGCGAACACGACCTTGCCCTGATGCACCGCCGACGATATGTGGCTCGTGTGCTGGGCAAACGCAGTCGCCTTGCCGGCTTCGAGGTGGTGCGTCTCACCTACGCGCTGTTCTTCCTGTTTCCGCTCGCGCTCGTCATGCGGCTGCTGAAGCGCACGCCTCCTCCGGGCAAGGAACCTGAAGCGCAGCTCCCGCCAATCCCAAACTGGCTGAACCGCCTGCTCATCACATTCCAGCGAATGGAGACCAGATTGCTGAAACGCTACAACTTCCCATGGGGAGTAAGCGTGGTGTCTGTTCTGCGGAAACCATGTTGATCGAAACGATTGGAGTGCTGACCGCAAGCGCATGGGCTTGGATGAATCTGGTCGAGCCGTTCCGCCCTGTCCTCCGACACCGAGACGTCCACCTGCCAAACCTCCCACCCGATTTGGATGACTTCACCATCCTGCACCTGAGCGACCTCCACACACGGCGCATGGGCTTGCTGGAGCGCAAAGTGCGATGCCTGCTTGGGCAGACATCGGCGCATATCGCTGTGCTGACAGGCGACCTCGTGGATTCCGAGCGCGGTATCGCCCCGCTGATGGAGTTGCTGTCCGCTGTGCAAACAACAATCGGCATCTTCGCCGTCTGGGGAAACTCCGAGCACAAACCCAGCCGCCTCACGGCACACGACGTCCTCGCCGAGCAATTGCAGAGCGTCGGGGTGCATCTGTTGAACAATGAGAGCACGTTACTGACGTATCAGGGGCATCGTATCTACCTTGCAGGGGTGGACGACCCGCACTCCGGTCACGCAGATATAGAGCGGGTTACTCCTGCCAGCCGCTACGGTGTCCTCCACCTGCTGCTGGCGCACTCCCCAGACGTGTTACTTCATCCGCTCAGCAGCGCCTTTCACCTGATCCTTTGCGGCCATACGCATTGCGGACAGATACGCATTCCACGATGGGGCGCGCTTTGGAGCCACACACGCCTAGGACGCTGGGCAGGCGACCCTCTCCTCACCCCGGAGCAGATTGCACGCCGGCTTCATCGGGCACCGCCGCAACCGCACGTGGTGGTGTCCCCGGGCATTGCGACAGTCGGTGTGCCCCTCTTCACGGCGCGCCTCTTCTGCCCGCCCGAGGTTACCCTCTTACACCTGCGCCGTCAGCGCTTCTGCACGAGTGCATACACCGAGGAAGGCTTCTCCAGTTCTGGATACCTGACCAGCACGGCGGTATGGATGATGCGCGCTACCCCCTCAGTTGTCAGGTCGTCCGTGTAGATGATGAGGTCGTAAGCGCCGTCTTCGTTGATGTGGCGTCCAAACGTATGCTGGATGAAGACCTCGCGCTCTTTGTCTGACTCGCGAATCTGTTTCTGCGCCTGCTCGCGCGTCAGGCTCAGCTGTTCCATCACGCGCCTGATCCGCACGGGCAAAGATGCTCGCAGGCGAACATTCACCGCCTTTGGCAGGACGAAGTTGGCGCCTCGTCCCAGAACGATAGCAAAACCGGCGCGCTCGATGGTGAGCAACACCTGCACCAGATGCTTGCGATACCCGGGAGTCTCTATCCCGCCAACCCCTAGCAGCGACATGACGACCGACTCGATCTCACTGCGCGCGTGCTCATCCAGCGCCTCCACCATCTCCTTGCGCACCTCGGCGTTGTTGGCGATGGCGTCAATGATCTGCTGGTCGTATACCTGCCACGGCTCTCCGAGCATTTCCGCCAGCTTTTGCGCCACATCCGCACCGCCAGCGCCCATCTGCCGGGAAATGGTGACGACAGGACGAACTACGGGTACCTGCTCTCGCTTCTGCAACTCCTCGATACTTCGCAACCGGACGATGGACTCCGTGATGCGCTGATCGACCAGCCTTGGGTCTTCGCTGATACGCATGATGATCACCCTCTTTGGGAAACGGTGCTTTTTTCCAACCCATCCAGCTTCAGTATATCATTCCAATCAACAAAGTGCCAGCGGGGTATTACCTGTTTTCCAGGCTGACAAAAGAAAAAAGGCGGCAGGTTTTTACCGCCGCCGAAGCCGGGGGATTGCTGGGTGCCTCAGGTGCGTGTTATAATCCGCGATTCCAAGGCGACCTTGCTGTTTTTATCTTACTCCCTCGTTGTTAAGGGGGTATTAACCGGCGCGTGCTGGAACGAAATTCGCGAAAGAGCTGCGCTCAGCTCCTCCGGCGGACATATCACCACCAGCTCCCCCGCCTTCAACGCAACCTCCCAACCCTCAGGGGCTTTTCGCACGGGAAGTTGTAGCACCGTGCGCGCGATGCCTTCCCGCCAATCGATAATCCAGGCAGAGGGACTTTTCGCCTCACTGCGCCAGCGCAATCTGCCGGAGTCCATCATGGTCGCTGCCAGCATCTGCGACGTCGGAAGCGGCTTGTCGTCGAGGCTCACCAGCATCCACGCCCTGTCGCCATCTGCCACCAGTTTGCCGTTCACAGCCACCCGCCCAGTACCGGTTGCCTGCAGGGGGTTACTCTGCGTGTCAAAAAGGATAGCGAAGGGCAGGTCGCCGCGGGCAGTGGCTTCCACCGTCGTTTTGCCCCAGTTCACGGTCAGCCCCGTAACCGCCGCCGACGCATGGCGTGGGAGAAGACTCAACAGCGTTTTGCCCTCACCAGAGGTCGCTACCGCTCGCCAGACGCCGGACTTAGCCCGAACGCTGGGGCGGATCGCATCCATCAGATGCAGATACAGGTTCGCTTCCGACGAGGCGGTCAACGAGACGTCCTCACCGAACAGGTCACGCGCCGGGAAGGTCTCCCACGGTACCGGAGTGTAATAGACCACCGAGTTACCGAGAGTGAACCGGTAGAGTGGCAGCGGCACATCCGTCCGCACTTCGTGTGCGCCAGCCTCTGCTACCCGCGGCTGAGGCAAGCCGGATGGATGTTCTACCACCTCCAGCAGGCGGACGCCACACAGTCTCTGCAGTCTTTCTGCCTGTCGCCTGCCCAGCGAGTCTGTTGAGGGATCACCCGAGAGGTAGATGACGCACCCCTGACCGATAAGGCGCCCCAGGCTCTGAATGGTGGCTTCCGACAGGGCATAGGCGAGAGGCATGAGTACCATCCGGGGGATGGTCCGGCGAGAAAGTATGTCGCTCTCGTTCACCACGTCGAAATTTGCGCCGGTCGCCAGCAGGCACTCGATGGCGTTCATCAGCGCGGAATGAGCCAGTCCCTCCGGCGCCCCCAGACGCCAGCTATCCGGCAGCACCAGCAGCACATCGGCTGGCTGATACTCGCGCGGCACCCTGTCCGAAAAGATACGCAGGTTGCGATACAGTTTCAGCACCGGCTTGGCACGCAGCGGGTTGTTCCACGCCACGCCCCACGGGAATACAAGGTCCGGGTCATCCGTCCAGCACCAGTTCTGGATTTTGGTGACATCCAGTGCTAGCGCAGCATGAACCACCCACCAGAATAGCTGCCTCTGCTGCCACTCGGTGCGCTGGATGTGGTAATGGGTGCCTCCCAGCTCAGGTTTCCAGGCGTCATGTGTCTTCACGCCAAACTCGCCGATGTTCACAGTCCGATTGACGAAGCGCATGTCGTTCCATTTGATGGTTGCCATCAGCTGCGCCAGGTCCTGCTTAGGCGGATTGAAGTAGCCGATGTTGGAGGCATCCATCCCGTTGAGCGTCAGGCGCAGGTCTATCCCGCCAATCGGACGCTGGTAGTACTCACTGGTGATGGGGTGATGCGGGTCTTCCAAACGTATGGCTTCGCACAGCGCGCCGATCCATCGGCGCATGAGGAATAGCTGAAACTCGCGCACGTCGCGCGTGCGCACCTCGTACCAGCTGGCTGAAACGGCATTGTGCACCGGTATCTCGCCGATCCTCGCGTCGGGGACGTGTGGCGCCCACGCTTCCCGCAGAGCCTCGTCGGTGGCATATCGCTGGCGCAGAAAATCGTTCCACAGACGGCGGATATCCGGCGTGTCCTTCAGGTTCAGCTGAAAGTCGCCGTTCAGGTAGTAGATCAGTCCTGGCACGTGCTTGTAGCGCGCGGCGAACTGCCTGCACATCTCCGCCTGCTGTGCCAGCGTGGCGTCGTCCACCACCACATCCTGCCCGATTAACAATCCCGCCATGTAGGGCAGCCCAAACCGCTGGGAAATCTGCACCACGGCATCCAGCTGCCGCCACTGCGCCTCGGTGAACCGGTATCCCTGCGGATGGTACTGCAGGTTTTCGTACAGGTGCAGTCCGTAGTCGCGCATCAGGCGCACCTCGCGGAACCACGTCAGCGGATTGTGAGTGCGTGACCAGAACCAGTTGCCGTAGGTGTCCGTACCGAACAGCAACGCGCGAAGCGGCTCGCGTCCGGGGCGCATCAGGGTGAAGGCGTTGCTGGCAAAGGTGATGCGCACGCCGTTCTGCACAACCGCGTCATCCTTCACGCAGAAACCGCTCTCGATGCGGTCGAGGGTGTGTTCCGCCTGCATCAGGTTTACCTGCACCACCACGAAGTCCGGCGCGTCCTGGGGCACTGTCCACTGCCATTCCACCGCCGAGGTTGCGTGCGATGCAATCTGCAACCGCTCCTGTCCCTGCGCAAGCACCTTGCCCACCGGTGACAGGAGACGCCAAACCAGCCTGACCGGCTGTTCGGAAGCGGAGGTGTTGCGCACGGTTACCTGCAGTTGCACGGTTTCTCCAGGCTCGTACGCGGCGTAGTTGCTCTGCAGGGACTCGGCGAAAAGCCCCGTCCGCAGAAGCCGAAGCACTGTGCGCAGAAGCGTCTCGCCCTGCGTGCCAGCGAACAGGTCGCGATTGGCGACGCCAAATATCGCCCACACCGAGCCGGTAAACGGTCCGGCGAAATGCCTTACCAGCGCCCCTGCCGCACCAGCGAAGCGACCGTGTTCGTCCTGCACCATCAGCAGAGGCGTCCAGCGCGCGTTCTGACGCAGCTGCGCCGTCGCCTCGTAGCCCTCGACCACGCCGTCCACTCGCCACGTTGGCGCTACCAGCACACCGTCGCCGACCACGCGCCTTCCAGATATGGGCTGATCCGGGCTGAAGAGCGTCAACTGCGTGGGCGCGATGACCAGTCCGTCCTCCGGCTTGCCGTAGTGGGCGTTGATACGCTCCTCCTGAGGGATGGGCGCACAGGTGAGCTCATCAAACCACATCGCGCCCGACGCCAGATACAGACCGGCATGGAACACCACTCGCACGGCACCCGAGGCGATGTCGATGCGTTCTTCGTATCGTTGCCACTGCTGGGTGCCGCGGATCTGTGCGAAATCCCTGAACGTGACCAGCTTGCCCTCGCGATCGTACTGATATACCGCCAGGAAGGCGAAACCGCTTCCCTGCACGTTCTCGGTTCGAGCGTGCGCTCCAACCAGGTAAGAACCGCCCGGCTCTACTGGCAGAGTGTAACTGAACCGCGCCCCCGACTGCACACTGGTCGCCGTTACTTTGCCACAGCGCTCGCCTGCAAACGGATTTTCGGTGACGATACGACACTGCTCGCGCTGGTCTGCCTCCCACCCGGCTCCCCCTTCCTCCAGCCCGCCATCGGGCACTCGTGCATGCCGAGGGTCGCGTGCACGCTCCATCTGCTCCTTCACGAACTCTCTATAGAGTATCCATTTGCCATTCCGTCGCATCAGCAGATGGTCAAACGCATACCCGCCGGTACACAGCAGGTCGCCGCCGTGCATGAGGAACGCCAGCAGGCTCCTGCGAGCCTCTACCGGGAACGAAGCGCCTGTGGGCACGATGAGCAGGTCGTATCGCCCGGCGTTAAACAACTGCGGGTCGGCGAGCTGGTCGGCTTTTAACACCGTGAGAGGGATTCTCTCCGCAGATAGTGCCCGCTGAAATCGCTCCAGCGGCGTTGCCATGCCAGCAACCGGCATGGTTGGGTCGTGCAGTATGGCTGCGCGATAGCCTTCCCAGCGTGTGCCCGGCACTGGTTCCGTCCAGTCCACTGCCCGCTCCCCTTTCACCAGGTTAATGTCGTCAAACCACGCGGTCCCGCTAGCGTTGTACACACCGAGACGCACAGCAATGTATTCCGCCTGCCTGTGCACCACGAACGTGTACTCTGCGTACGTCCACGACTGCGTTCCAGCCACCTGCGCGAAATCACGCGATGCCACCATCCGCCCACCAGCGTCGAACTGGTAAACAGCCATGAAGGCGTATCCCGAACCGGTAACCGGCGTTACGTTCCTGGTTTTCAACCAGCCGCACACGGTGAGCTTCTCACCCGGCATCACAGCATAGACAACCTGTTCCACCTGCGCGCCCTGAGCCGTCTCCACCCGAAGGCTGCGCCGTCCTGTGCGTGCCTGCTGTGCGTCAAAGGATGCTCCGCTTGCCGAGCTCCAGCCGACGTCGGTCTCGAAACCACCGTTGCGTAATAGCGACGCGCTCACCCGGCCCGGCGTTGCCATCCAGAATATCATGTGTATCGCTACCAGCACCCAGCTCATCCCGCTCATTCGGCGCCTCCAGCAAAAAAGCAGTGTCACGATTCCCTTTCTCACTTCCGCGCCGTCATGGCGCTTCCTGCACGCACACAGCGAAGCAACAAAGACGGGGCAGCCACAGATAGCTGCCCCGTCCCCTCCGGATGATGCGGAATACGCTACACTTTTGCCATCTGCTCGTCCCACATCGCCCTGAGTCTACGTGCTTGCCGGTCGTACGCCTCCCTGTCCTGCCAGGTCTGACGTGGGTCCAGTACCTCCGCAGGCACGCCCGGGCACACTCTCGGCACCTGCAGATCGAACACCGGGTCGAGACGGTATTCCACGCCGTCAAGGTCGCCGTTTAGCGCCGCACGAACCATTGCGCGCGTGTAGGGGATGCTGATGCGATGTACAACACCGTAAGGACCACCCGTCCATCCGGTGTTCACCAGCCAGACCTGCGCGCGATGCTTGCGCAGACGATCGCCCAGCAGGTTCGCGTACACCCTGGGTTGCAGCGGCAGGAACGGTGCTCCAAAGCAGGTGCTGAAGGTCGCCTGTGGCTCGGTGACGCCTGTTTCGGTGCCTGCTACCTTGGCGGTATAGCCCAGCAGAAACTGCTCCATCGCCTGTTCTTCCGTCAGTCGGCTGATCGGAGGCAATACCCCGAACGCATCGCAGGTAAGGAAGAACACGTTCTGGGGGTGTCCGGCAACACTGGGCATCACCGCATTGTCGATAAACGCCAGCGGATAGGCAGCTCGCGTGTTCTCAGTGAGGCTGGCATCGTTGAAGTCCAGCAGGCGCGTCTGCATATCGATTGCCACGTTCTCCAGTACCGCCCCAAAGCGGATGGCGTTCCATATCTGCGGCTCGGTCTCGTGCGACAGGCGAATGCACTTAGCAAAACAGCCACCCTCGAAGTTGAAGATACCGTCGTCGCTCCAGCCGTGTTCGTCATCACCGATGAGGCGACGCTCTGGGTCGGCGGACAACGAGGTTTTGCCGGTGCCGCTCAGTCCAAAGAACAGCGCCACGTCGCCCTTCTCGCCCATGTTGGCTGCGCAGTGCATAGACAGCACTCCCTGTTCCGGCAACAGGTAGTTCATAATCGTGAACACCGACTTCTTCACCTCTCCAGCGTACTCCGTGCCGCCGATGAGGATGATGCGTCGCGTGAAGTTCACGATGATGAACGCATCCGAGCGGGTGCCATCTATCTCTGGGTCCGAGTGAAAGCCGGGCGCGGAGACGATCACGAACTCCGGCTTGTGGTCGCCGGTCTTTGTCCAGTCCGGGCGCACGAAGAGCTGACGTGCAAACAGGTTGTGCCACGCATACTGCGTGACCACCCGAATGAGAATGCGGTAGCGTTCGTCGGCGCCAGCGTAGCAGTCCTGCACAAAAACCCGTTTGTCCTGCAGATACGCCAGCACTCGTCGGTAAAGCGCGTCGAACCTCTCCGGCTCGAACGGCTGGTTAACCGTCCCCCACCAGATTTTGTCCTCCACCGCGGCGTCTCGCACCACGAACTTGTCCTTCGGCGAACGCCCCGTGTGCTGACCTGTTCGCACAACCAGCGCCCCACCAGTGGCAAGTACGCCTTCGCGCTGGCTGAGAGCATATTCCAACAGCTGAGCTGTCCCGAGGTTCCAGTGTGCGACGCGAACGTCCTTGATGCCGTGCATCTCCAAACCGTAACGGCTGGGGTTCACGCCGAGGTTTTGCATCTCCAGCCCCCTTCCGCCTGTCTATCGGCCGGTCAATCGAGTTTAATCAATAGACTGGCGGAATTGCCTATCAATATTTTAACACCGATGACATGTCAAACGCTACACCTGAACGGGGGATGGTGTTGAGAAAGCTTTAATAAAATGAATCTGTGAAGGCGATTGATACACCGTCAACCCTTGTGGGCGACGTCAGCGAAGAAAAGAATCTGGCTCACTGCCACCAGAGCGGCGGTCTCGGTGCGCAGAACGCGCGGCATCAGCGAAACGGCAGAGGCTCCATACTGCTCACACAGAGCCACTTCCCCGTCCGTCAGCCCACCCTCCGGTCCAACCACCACGCACACACGGTGCAGGAGTGACGATTGTTGCATCCAGTCCGCCAGACTGAGTGAATCGTGCGCAGGATGAAGCACTGCTATGGCGGCGTCTGTGCACTCTTCCAGTGCCTCCGGCAGCGACAGTACCCCTGACACATCGGGAACCCTCGCGCGATGCGCCTGCTCCGATGCCTCCTTGGCAATCCGCTGCCAGCGTTCCAGACGGTTTTGCTGGCGGTGACCATCCAGCTTCAACACGCTTCGCTCCGTCTCCACCAGCAGAAAGCGGGACACGCCTATCTCGGTGCCGTGCTGGATGACCCACTCTACCTTCTCGCCCTTTGCCAGCGCCTGCACCACCGTAATATCTACCCGCGGCTCCACAGCAAGCTGCACCGCTCCGCAAACTTGTGCAAGCACTTCCCCTTTGCCAACCGCCTTCAGCACGCAACGATACTCCGTTCCCGACCCGTCCAGCACCCCAATCTCATCCCCCGGCTGAAGACGCAGAACGAGCCGAATCTGGCGCGCGTCCTCCCCGACAATGTGAACCAGATTGCCGGCAAACTGCGAGGGGGATACGAAGAAGCGGTGTTTCCGCAAGGGTCATAGCCTCCGAGCCGCGAAGGCACACCATTCACCACACTCACGCTCGGTCAAATCGGTCCACGGCGCGCGGGATAGAAGGCGCCGGAGGGAGTGGCTCCTGTCCCGAACGATACCGGTGACCACCAACCAGCCCTGCGGATGGATGCACCGCGCGAAATCCGGCAACAACCTCTCAATCACCTCCGACGTAAGGTTGGCGACCAGCACGTCACAGCGTGGCGCCCCCTCGCAGCCGTCCGCAAGGTGCAGAGAGACCACCTGACCCACCCCGTTACGAGCCACGTTTTTCTGCGCGTTCAACAGAGCCAAGGGGTCGTTGTCGCCAGCCCACACCAGCCGCGCCCCCAGCTTCGCGGCAACGATCGCCAGAACGCCCGAGCCGGTGCCCACGTCCACCACAGCCATACCTGTCTGTATCAGCTCCTCCAACAACTCTATACACATCTGCGTGGTTTCGTGCTGTCCCGTGCCAAACGCCATGCCCGGCTCCAGCTCCACCACCACTTCACCAGTTTGCGGTTGATAGTGCTCCCACGGTGGCTTGATGACCACTCGCTTGCCGATTCGTTGAACCGGGAAATACTGCTGCCAAGCCGTAGCCCATTCGGTCTGTTGCAGGATGCGCTCCTCGACACTCTGCACCGGCGGTAAGCCCCACTCTGGCAAACGTTCGAGTTCGTCCCGCAGAGAGCGCAGGATGTCCCGTGTCGAGCCTGTCACCGGAAGATACGCGACCACGGCGCTCTCCTCTATGCGCACTCCGGGCGAGCCTGCTCGTCGGCACAGGTCGGCAACTGCATCGTGCGATTCTTGAGCCACCCTGATGACCAGCTCGCACCACTGGCTCATCGCGCTTCCTGTCCCCCTCGTGACAATCGCCTATGGCGAAGCCATGCTGCACCAGCTAACACCGTCAGCCCGATGATGGGATAGATGCTTGACCATAGTTCGAGCTCTTGCGTCCTCGAAAAGTACAGCGCCATCGGTGCCACGAGGTTGATTGTGGTATGCGGCTGGTTGGCTTGCTGGAACATGGTTATGGTTCCGATGAACTGCCCTCCCAGCGTCAGCCCACCGAAAAGCGCTGCCCCCGCGCCCCAGCGATTATTGATGAGCACCGAACACGCATAGCCCAGACACCACAGCCACCACAGATGTCCTGCAGTGTATGCCCACGCCAGCCATGAGCTTCTGTAGGATACCTGCACGAACAGGTCGCTCAGGAAAGCCACCAGCAGCAGTAAGAGCAGGTATGGTAGCCCTGTCTGCACCGTGCCGACCGGCAGTGCTCGCGGGAGCAGCCACTGATACCACTTGCGTCCGCCCATCAACACGCCGGTGCTGACCGCAATCGCGATGGGTTGCAGCAGGGTCACCGCCGCGATAGCCACCACGTGACGCACGGTCGTGGTGGTGGCGCTCATACCTGCGGTCCATACGACGCCCAGCATACACCATACGAACAGGAGCGCCGTCCACACCCGGCTTTTCCACGCGCCTGCACGCGGGTCGGGCAACAGATAGTTCGCCCCGATCTGCAGTAACAGCATGACCATCAGCATTGCCAGCACCACGACGAACACCCAGAGACGCCACCCGCCCCACCACGTGAAGAACCCGAGACCACCGGATATGCCTCCACCGAAAGCTCGCGACAGCACAAAAACCATGCCGAGCCCCATTCCGAACAGATACAGCCCAGCCAGAACGCCGTAGGTTATCAGGTTGGCGAGGGTGGAGGTGCCGCACACGGCACTCATGCTCACACCAAGAGCGGCAAGCACCGCGCCCGTTATCAGCATTCCCGCATAGCGCTCCACAACCGCAGCGAGGTCTATTCCGCCTAGCAGGAACAGGACTGCCACCATCGGTATACCGCACACAATCAACACGACGAGAAACGCCAGCGCCGAAACAAACTTGCCCCAGACGATGGCGAAGCGCGATAGAGGGGTCATGATGAGCAGGTCGAAGGTGCGCTGCTCGCGCTCCATGGAGATGGCGCTGGTGGTGAGCGCCGGAGCAACAATCGCCACCAGAAACCACTGTGTCAGCGTCAGCGCCTCGAACAGCGCCTGCGCCAGTCCGGTGGTGGCACGCCATGAAGTATCGATGAACTGCAGATAGGCGATCAATACCCCGCCGCCCAGCGTGAGCAGGTATGCCATCAGGCAGCCATAGGTTCGGGCACCGCGCATCCGCTGACGAGAGGACTGTCGAAAAACGGGGTTTTCCAGCCGCCCGATCACTACTGCACCGCTCCTTGTGTCACGCGCATGAAGATGTCTTCGAGGTCGGTCGTTTGCTCGGCAAAGGAGAGGATTTTCACCCGCTTCTCCGACAGCGCCCAGACCACGCGGTAATGCTCTCCTGGAGGACCCACGTAGTGTGCCCGAATGACTCCATCCTCCACCTGCACCTCGCGAACATCCTCCAGCTGGCTCTCCAGCACCTGCACAGCGGTTTGGGTGTCTTCAGCCACCCTGATCTCCAGCACGTGTGAGCCGGTGAGCTGGCGCATGATGGCTCCGATCTCGCCGCTGATGAGCAATTCGCCGCGCTCGATGATGGCGATTTTATTGCAGATGTCCGCCAGCTCGGGCAGGATGTGCGACGAGATGAGGACCGTCTTGCCCATGTTCTGCAGTTCCTTCAGCAGCTCCTTGATCTCGACACGGGCACGTGGATCCAACCCGGAGGCGGGTTCGTCCAGAAGCAATACCTGAGGGTTGTGCAGCAGGGTCTTCGCGAGACACAGTCTCTGCTTCATTCCGCGCGACAGCGCTTCCACGTAGTCATCCTTCTTGTGCGAGAGGTCTGTCAGCGCCAGCACGTCGTCAATCAGCTTCTCTCTTTCCGAGCGAGGCACACGGTAGGCACACGCGAAGAAATCCAGATACTCCCACACCTTGATGTCATCGTACAGCCCGAAGAAGTCGGGCATGTAGCCGATGATGCGTCGCACCGCTTCCGGCTCTCTCACCACATCGTGCCCGGCGATCGTTGCGGTACCGCCGGTGGGTTCCAGCAGAGTTGCCAGGATACGTATGGTGGTGGTTTTGCCCGCGCCGTTGGGTCCGATGAAGCCCAGAATGTCCCCTTCCTCCAGGCGCAGGTTCAGGTTGTCCACCGCCACCAGCTGCCCGTATTTCTTGGTCAGGTTGTGGGTCTCCACAATCGCCATTCCGTCACCCCTGCGAACCGCCGGTCCCCCGAGTCGCCCTCGCGTTTAGAGGTTATCACAAAAGAGCCCTTCCTGACAAGGGGAGGCACCGAAAGGTCATTCCCTGCCCTACGCTGAATCTCGCTGTACTCAGACACTCTGAAGGAGGCAAAAGATGCCCGTTGTTCGCATAGCCATCGCTGGTGCAGGCAGTGTCAGTCGCCACTACCTGAGCGATCTGCAGGACTGTCCCCACGCGCAGGTGGTCGCCATCTGCGATGTGGTGCCCGAGCGCGCCCGCGAACGCGCCGAGCAATATGGCGTGACTCAGGTTTTCGATAGTGTGGACGACATGCTGAGCGGATGCGATTTCGATATGCTGGTTAACCTCACCTCCATGCAGCAACACTACCCGATCAATCGGAAGGCATTGCAGGCAGGAAGACACGTGCTGTGTGAGAAGCCGTTCGCCACCACACTGGACGAAGGGCGGAGCCTGATCGACGCCGCCCGAGCGCGCGGCGTGAACCTCTGGGCGACTCCCACCGTGGTGACAAGCCCCGCCTTCCGCTGTATGGCGCAACTGCTGGATCAGAAGGCTGTCGGCGACGTGTACGTTGCCCGCGCGTGGTATGGACACGGCGGACCGGGCTGGGGACCCTGGTTCTACCAGAAAGGGGGCGGTTGCCTGTTCGACCTTGGCGTGTACAATATCACCACGCTGACGGGCTTGTTGGGACCTGCGCGAAGTGTCACGGCTCTCATGGGCACGGCGGTACCCGAACGGTTCGTGGAGGGACAGCATGTCAAGGTGGAGGCAGACGACAACACCATCGTGCTGATGGATCACGGGAACAGCGTCTTCTCGTGCGTGATGACGGGTTTCGTTTACGGTCCGTATCACGAAGAGCGCACGATTGAGCTGGTCGGCACGAAGGGCAGTATCAACATGCTGGGATGGGACTGGCACCCGAAAGGAGTGGAGATATGGGACGCGGGGTCCGACGGGTGGAAAGTGGTGTGCGAGGATCAACAGGGCTACAACTGGAATCAAGGCGCGTCGTACCTAGCGCGATGTCTCGCCAGCGGAGAGAGACCGTGGATGAGTATCGAGCACGCTTTCCACGTGCTGGAGGTGATGCTGGCGGCGCAGAAATCCGCCGAAACCCGTCAGTGCGTGCAGGTGCACAGCCTGTTCCCAGCACCGTGGCGCGAGGAAGCATGAATCAGAGACGTGTTCAGATAGCACGACAGCCGCGCCTGCGACACCGATCAGTCCACACAGGGAGTATCGTGATATGACTGCACTGCCTTCTCTCACCGCATGGGCGGGTGAAATACCTGCCCGGTTCCAGCGCTGGGATGTGGTCGCCGAGCCCGACCGCCACGAGCCCGAATGGTGGGCAGGTGCTCCATCCGTCACCCGCGCCGGCAGCGGTGCCTTCTGGATGGCGACACGGATGCGTACCGCTGAGGGCGAGCTGGGCAAACGCGGCTACGAAATTCGCATTTTGCACAGCGACGACGGAATCCATTTTGTGCAGGTTCACAGTATAAAAAGAGAACAGATACCCACTACCGGGTTCGAACGACCAGCCTTGCTGATAGACCCGCATACGGGCAGGTTCAAACTGTATGCATGTGGTCAGCTCAGCGGAGACTGGTGCATCTTCAAGTTCAACGACGCGGAACACCCGACCGAGTTTGACCCTGCGACCGCCAGACCCGTTATCGAGGCTATCCCATCACAACCGCAGGGTGCACCCTGCCCGACTGCCTACAAAGACCCCTTCATCCTGTATGCCGGGGGCGCCTATCACTGCTACGCCATCGGGGTCTTGCGTGCGGAACGTATCTTCCACTTCGTCAGTGAGGATGGGGAACGGTGGCACCCCGTGGGGCATCCCTCTGAGTCGCTGATACCGCTTGCCGGGTGGCATTCCTTCTACGTGCGTCCGGCGTGCGTGCTTCCGGTGGGCGTGGGTTATCTCTTCGTTTACGAAGGCTCCAGTGTGCAGTGGGACGACGCGGCGTACAACATCGCCACCGGGCTGGGATTCACCTTTGACCTGCACCACGTCGTGGACCTCACCCCCGATGCTCCGCTGCTCGTCAGCCCCACTCCCGGCAGGCTTCACGTGTGGCGATACTCGCACTGGAAGTGGGTGGACGGCGAACTGTGGGTATATGCCGAGGTGGAAAAGCCCAACGGGGCGCACGAAACACGCCTGTTTCGCCTGCCTCTTGAACCTCCGTAGCCCTTGCATCCGCGCCGAAGTTTGGGTATCATAATCGGTGGAATTAGCACTCGGCAATGTCGAGTGCTAAAATCTTGTGCAAGGAGGTGACTCTGCGATGCCTGAGACCGCAGTGAAGGTACAGCTGAAGCCACTGGCAGACCGCATCGTGGTGAAGCCGATGGAAGCAGAGGAAGTGACCAGCGGAGGCATTGTGCTGCCAGACACCGCCAAGGAGAAGCCTCAGAAGGGTGAGGTGGTCGCCGTTGGTCCAGGCAAAATGCTCGACAGCGGCAAGGTGGTCGAGATGGAAGTGAAGGTCGGTGACGTGGTCTTCTACTCGAAGTATGGCGGTACGGAGATCAAGATCAACGGCGAGGAGTACGTCATCCTCCGCCAGGACGACGTGCTGGCAGTGCTTGAGAAATAAGGAGGGAGGTACGAAACATGGCGGCGAAGATGCTGTTGTTCGATGAGGAGGCGCGTCGGGCGCTGGAGCGGGGTGTGAACAAGCTCGCAGACGCCGTGAAGGTCACGCTCGGTCCACGTGGACGCACGGTTGTGCTGGAGAAGAAGTTCGGCAGCCCCACCGTTATCAACGATGGGGTGACCATCGCCAAAGAGATCGAAGTAGAGGACCCGTTTGAGAACATGGGCGCACAGCTCGTGCGCGAAGTTGCCAGCAAGACCAACGATGTAGCTGGTGATGGCACCACCACCGCCACGGTGCTGGCTCAGGCGATCGTGCGCGAGGGCTTGCGCAACGTCGCCGCGGGCGCGAACCCGATGCTGCTGAAGAAGGGAATTGACCACGCGGTGGAAACGGCGGTAGAGGAGATCCGCAAGATCGCGACACCAGTCGAAACCCGCGACGAAATCGCCAACGTCGCCACCATCTCCGCCAACGACCCGCAGATCGGGCAGCTTATCGCCGATGCAATGGAGAAAGTGGGCAAGGACGGCGTCATCACCGTGGAGGAGAGCAAGGGCACCGAGACCACGCTCGAACTGGTCGAAGGTATGCAGTTCGATAAGGGCTACATCTCGCCGTACTTTATCACCGACCCCGAGCGCATGGAGGCGATCCTCGAGGAACCTTTCATTCTGCTGTATGAGAAGAAGATCAGCGCGGTGCAGGACCTGATTCCGGTGCTCGAGACCGTCGCACGCATGGGACGTCCGCTGCTGATCATCGCGGAGGATGTGGAAGGCGAGGCGCTTGCCACGCTGGTGGTGAACAAACTCCGCGGCATCCTGAACGTGGCAGGGGTGAAGGCGCCCGGCTTCGGCGAGCGACGCAAGGCGATCATGGAGGACATCGCCATCCTCACCGGCGGCAAGTTCATCACCGAGGACCTTGGTATCAAGCTCGAGAACAAAGACACCATCATGACCATGCTCGGGCGCGCCAAGAAGGTGATTGTCGCCAAAGAGGAAACCACCATCGTGGAAGGCGCAGGCTCCCAGCAGGCGGTTCAGGGGCGCATCGCGCAGATCAAGAAGCAGATTGAGGAGACCGACTCCGACTACGACCGCGAGAAGCTGCAGGAGCGTCTCGCCAAGCTCGCTGGCGGCGTGGCGGTGATCAAGGTCGGTGCGGCTACCGAGACCGAGCTGAAAGAGAAGAAGCACCGTATCGAGGACGCGCTGTCGGCGACCCGCGCGGCGGTGGAGGAAGGCATCGTGCCCGGCGGCGGTGTGACCCTGCTGAACGTCGTCCCGGCGGTGGAGGCTCTGGTAGCGGAGGGTGACGAGCTGGCAGGTATCAACATCGTCAAGCGCGCTCTGGAAGAGCCTACCCGCCTGATCGCGGCGAACGCCGGCGTTGAAGGCTCGGTCATTGTGGAGAAGATCAAGACCCTGCCCAAAGGGCACGGCTACGACGCCGCGAAGGGCGAGTTCGTGGACATGATGAAAGCCGGTATCGTGGACCCGGCGAAGGTCGCTCGTTCCGCTCTGCAGAACGCGGCGTCTATCGCGGGGATGCTTCTGACCACCGAGGCGCTGGTCGCGGAGAAGAAGGAGGAGGAGAAGTC